>JAITIP010000014.1 GCA_031279415.1 Candidatus Endomicrobium procryptotermitis
ACACCTTTGTTATCGCCGCCGTCAATGTCGTTTTCCCGTGATCTACATGCCCTATCGTCCCTATGTTTACATGCGGCTTGCTTCTGTCAAACTTTTCTTTTGCCATTTTCTGATCCTCCAAATTTTATTTGGTATTTATATGGTTTACTACGACTAAATTAATTAGCCGAGGATGGGAATTGAACCCACGACCACCTCCTTACCAAGGAGGTGCTCTACCACTGAGCCACCTCGGCATCGCAGGCATAAGCGGGAGACGGGAATCGAACCCGCGTGGCCAGCTTGGAAGGCTGGAGCACTGCCATTGTGCTACTCCCGCGGTATAAAAAAGAGTGGGGGCGGATGGATTTGAACCACCGAAGGACAAGTCCGCCAGATTTACAGTCTGGTGCATTAGACCGCTCTGCCACACCCCCATTTTTGATTTCTTAACTCTTAATGAAAGGAAAAAAGAACTTTTGTGAACGTAACTTATTGATTATACAACAAAAATATTTTGAATGTCAATTATTTGTGGAATATCATAACATATTGGAGATTTTAGTTTTTAAGAAGCTGTTGGAATAATAAAGCCGCGTTTGATAATTTAAGCCTTTGTGATGTCTTTTTGAATTATACCAACAAAAGCCAATTTTTAAGCCTTTCATTTGCGACTTCGCAATTTTCTATACAATCCTCGTTCTATATCACTATATATAAACTGCTTTTTCAAACCCTTTGAGCAACCTTACATGTGCCGTCTTGTAAAACTTGTTACACAAAAGATTTAATTTGTCTGTATTGATGAGAAATATAATATTTAAAAACTTAGAAGCTTGAAGATAGATTAAAAATCTATAAAAGATATTTAACGGCAGCAAAACCCAATATGAGAAAAATCAGAAAAACTACGGACAGCACATTAAAATATTTTTCTATAGTATATTGTATTTTCTCTCCAAAAATTCTCAGCGCAGCAGCAACAATAAAAAAACGAGATCCTCTTCCAAGTACAGACGCGGTAAACAATATCATAAGAGAAATTTTGCTAAACCCTGCCATTATAGTCATAACTTTATATGGTATCGGAGTAAACGCACCGGCAAAAATGGTCAAAAAAGCATTATCCGCATACATCTTATTTAAAGATGTAACCGCTTCATTCAAATCATAAAAATTTATTATAGCAGCGCCTATGCTCTCATAAAAAAGAACACCTATCAGGTATCCAAAAAATGCTCCGCAGACAGAACCTAATGTGCATATCAGTGCCTTTTTCCACCAATATTTAGGATCTGCGGCAACCAAAGGAATCAGAAGCACATCCGGCGGAACTGGAAAGAACGAGCTTTCCATAAACGCTATGCCGAACAAAGCATAGTTTGAGCTTTTCTTTTTTGACCAGCCTAGAGTCCAATCATACATTGCGCGCAGCAAATGAAAAAGATAATCAACTATTTTCTTCATATAGTCAGCTATTCTAATATATGCTGCCGCTTATTGTCAAATTATGTATAATATCAAAACAATTTAATATAGGATAGAGTATGCCACATTTTTACGTAAAACCAGAAAATATTAAAAATGACATTTTTATCATAGAGGATGAGCAGTCGCATTATATTTCCAATGTCAGACGATTTCGGATGGATGACGAAATAATGATTTTTGACGGCGTGGGAAACTCTTATAAAGCGAAAATAACCAAAATTTCAAAAGGATATATTGAAGGCCGCATAATATCTTCTTCTTATGAAATTCCGAAATTTAAAGTAAATCTTTACACGGCAATACCGAAAGGAGATAGATTCGAATGGCTTATAGAAAAAGCTGGAGAGCTTGGAATATCGGAAATAATTCCGCTAAACACTAAGAGAAGCGTAAATAAATCTTTTTATCCGAATAAACTTGAACGCTATAAAAAAATATCAATCGCGGCAAGTTCGCAATGCGGCAGAAAAGATATAATGAAAATAAACGGTCCGGTTGGCTTCGAAAATGCATGTCTGAAAACCGCTGAAAACAAAGATTATATCAATATTCTTCCATGGGAAAGTGAAAACTCGAACATTTTATCAAAAATATCTAAGCAGCAAAACAATCGTAAAGGTTCCAATATTTTCATAGGGCCTGAAGGAGGGTTTGAAGACAAAGAAGTCGAATTTGCTCAAAAACTGGGAATTAAAACAATAACTTTAGGCAGAAATATATTAAGAGTGGAAACGGCCGCAATTACGGCAAGCATTCTTATTTTTAATTATTTCGGAGTTTACGAAGCAAAATGAAAACATATTTTATACGTTCATTTGGTTGTAAAGTCAATCAGTATGAAACACAATTGATTTCTGACAAATTCAAAGAAAACAATATGTTGCAGGTACTAAAACCGGAAGAAGCGGACATTATAGTATTCAATTCATGTACGGTAACAGCCGAAGCCGATAAAGAGTGTGAGTATTTTTTAAGAAGAATGGTAAAACTTCCAGACAAAAAAATTCTTCTCACCGGCTGTTTTGCCATAAATAAAACGGCTCATTTAAAAGAAAAATATCCGCAGGTACAGATAATAACAAAAAAAGACGAACTGTTTTCTAACCCGCAAAAACAAATAATCAAAAGTTTTGACGGACGTTCTAGAGCATTTGTAAAAATACAAGACGGCTGTAATAGTTTTTGCAGTTACTGTATCGTCCCGTACATACGAGGTAAATTATGGAGTAAACCTTTAGCGGCGGTTTTGGAAGAAATTGAAAATCTGATTGACAATGCTTATCATGAAATAGTGTTGACCGGAATTCATATCGGAAAATATGACGGAGGAGTATCAAATCTCATAAATGAAATCATTAAAATTCCCGCAGAATTCAGAATACGCATATCTTCTATGGAACTGAATGAGATAGACGATTTGCTTATAGAACTTATGAAAAAAAATCCGAATAAAATCTGCCGACATCTTCACATACCTTTACAGTCAGGCAGTGATGAAATTTTAAAAAAAATGAACAGGAGTTATTGTTTGGAAGAATTTGAAAAGAAGATTTCCAAAATAATGTTATCCCTTCCCGATATTGCTTTAACAAGCGACATAATTACAGGTTTTCCGGGAGAAACACAGGAGCATCATCTGCAAACATGTACTTTTATAGAAAGAAATTATTTTGCAAGGCTTCATATTTTCAGATATTCTGACAGAGAAGGAACAAAAGCTTCAAAATTTGGAAATAAAGTTTTTCCCGAAGAGATAAAAAAGCGTTCAGACGACCTTTTTGAAATTGACAGGCAAAAAAGGCTGGAATTTTTAAATAAAAACTTGGGAAAAACAAGAAAAGCCGTAAGCATAGGTAAAAATAAAGCTCTGACAGATAATTATATTAGCGTAAAAATCGATAAGAAAAAAGACGGCATATTTGAAGTCATAATTTCACAAAACGACGAAATATAAAAATGAATAACTATATTATACTTAAGCGGCCAGTTATAACGATTTTTGTTTTCTACGCTGTATTTTTAATTTTTCTAGATACAGCAGGTGTTTTCCTTCCTTACAAACAAAGCTTTTTATATCATTTTGCCGCTTACAATAAACCCGTAACTATCGAAGGGAAGGTAATTTCTTCTCCGGAATCTGTCAAAAACGGGCAGAGATTTATTTTGCAGGCTAATATGATAAACGATTTTTATGTACGCGAAAAAATTCTCATAAACTCTCCATCTGGATACAAAATATCTTACGGCGACATAATAAATGTCAAAGGAAGAATCTTAAAACCTAAAAAAGCGGATTTTCCTTTGGTCTTTGATTATAGTCGATATCTTGCAAGGCTTGGAATTTATACGAGTCTTAGAGTACAATCGTTTGAATATATAGAATCGAAACCGAATCTAATAAAAAAATTTGCGCTTGTGTTTCGGCAGGATATTGTCAAAAAAATTGACATATACTTCAAAAAAGCCTGCGCCGATATTTTGAAGCCTATAGTAATAGGAGACAAGATGAGTTTGGAGGCACAGGTAAAAGAAGATTTTATTGACGCCGGATTAATGCACGTGTTAGTCGTCAGCGGACTGCATGTCAGCTTTATCGGAGCAATACTGTTAGCCATTTTTAAACTTCTCGGACTGTCCCTGCGAAAAGCATCACTCTTAAGCATTCCATTTATTTTTTTATATGTGACGGCTACGGGAGCAAATCCTCCTGCACTGCGCGCGGGAATAATGTTTTCTTCGGTTTTACTCTCTCTATCTTTAGACAGAGAACCACTGATTTATAATTCTCTTGCTTTATCCGCACTGCTTATTCTAATATTCCAGCCACAACAGCTTTTTACGGCTTCTTTTCATATGTCCTATTTGGCCACAATAGGAATAATTTATTTTTATGGAGATATTTCCAGAATATTCGGAAACATAAAAAATGTCGTTTTAAAATTCTTATGCGGAGTTTTTTCGGTTACGTTATCGGCGCAGATGCTGCTTATCCCGATATGCATGTATTATTTCGGTAAAATTTCACTCATTTCTTTTGCGGCAAACATCATTATGGTACCCCTGATAGGCATAGTAATGCCTTTGGGATTTTTATTTTATTTTTTTACTTTTATCTCTTCATACGCATCGCATGTTATTTCGTTTATTATTTCTATAATACTGCACTTTATTTTAATAACCACACATTTTTCAGCAAACTTAGCTTTTTCAAAAGTTATGGCAGCCAAGCCATCGGTTTTACAACTTACGCTTCTTTTTTTATTTCTCTTTTTTGCCACTTATTTTAAAGACAAAAAACGTTTCATTGTTCCTGCGTTTTGTTTGATATTATCTCTCTTTTACATTGCTGTTCCAAAATTTATCGCAAAAGAAAAACTTATCTTCAATGTATATGACGGGTACAATATTACAACAATACAAATAATAAGCAAAGGAATTGACACTTTTATACTGTACCAGAAAAGTGATAAATACGACAAATATTATATGGATTCTTTTTTGCAGTTTTTGTTTTTTTCGGGCATAAAAAACACCGAGATATCTTTTATAGGATTTAATGAATCAAATGTCTTAAACCATATAAAAAACGGTACTTTGACTTTCATAAGATCAAAAAAACCTGAAATATTAAATATGGACTTTTACGGGAATAAAATATCTTTCGACATGCGGGAAAAACAAATTTTTGTAAACGGAGCTTTAAATATGAAAATAGAGGACAATCCTTCTTTTTATTACTATTTCCCAAATAAAGAATTTAAAATAAAAAAATGAATATAGAAGAGACAAAAATACGCGATATTAAAGGTCAAATGGTTTTTTGATACGAATCTGCGGTTAAAAAATATTTAAGGCATGTCATCAAGATAAGTATATAATCCGAATTTATCATCACCATACATCAAAACTGTAAATTTTAAAACATATCCTTTCTTTGACGGCCTTATATTTCCGATTTTATCTCCGGTTTTAACTATGTCTCCCAAATTTACATCTACATCTCTCAAATGCCCATAATAAATGTAAAAATTTTGTGCAGGATTATAGAGCCATATGCAGTTGCCGCTGGCGGAATTTAGAGATCCTCTTTTAACATATATGGCTATTGCGTTATTTGCCGCTACCACGTCAACCGGTGCTGCGGCACTTTTTGCAGATATTTCGACATTGATATATTTCTCTCCCAAAAATTGTTCTCCATCAAAAAATTTAGTATCGGAAGCGTTTTCGGCCATAGCCTTATAAAGTTTCTTGATATCGGAAATATCGTTTTTTGAATATCCCTTTACGGGAAAAGCCCACAATATATCTTCTGTTATGCCTTTTTCCGCTGTATAATCGCTTAAATTCTGTGTAAGTTTCTTCGCCAGAAATTCGGCCTCCGCTGATGATATATTTCCTTTTCTGAGCTGAGTTTCAAAATCAGTCCAATCTCTCAGTGCGTCTGCAAACACAAAAAAGGAAACGAACATTAAACACAAAACAAAAATAGTTTTTTTCATTATATCCCCTTAAAAGCTTTTATTATCCTTCTCGGAGAAGGCTTTTTTGTAATCATGCTTACAGCGGGAACAATTATAAAAGGGATTATTATAGCTATGCTTGACGCTATAGGCGCTTTTTCTGGCCCAAGCGCATAAAATAATATAATCGACGCCGCTATGCCAGCGATCATTCCTGCTTTTGCTCCTATAAGAGTCGTTCTTTTCCAGTAAAGTCCGTAAACGTACGGCGCAAGAAATCCACCGGCAACCACGCCCCAAGACAATGACATAAGCGTAACTATAAAAGAAAACTGATAGCGGGCAATTAAGTATGATATCAAAACGAACAATCCGCTTAAAAAACGCATCATAAAAACAGAATTTCTTTTTGATATTTCAGGATTGACATGACCTTTATACAAATCTATGGCTATACTCGAAGCCGAAACCAAAACCAAAGCAGAAAGTGTTGACATCGAAGCCGATAAAATAAGCAAAAGTATTATCGCCATAACGCCATGAGGAAGATATTTTATTAAAAGTTCTGGTATCATCGCGTCATAATTGACAATGCCGTTTACCGTGACGGGAGCGTCAAAAAATACATGCGTCAGTGCGCCGGTAAAGTAAGCGCATAATGAAATAATAAGGCAGAAACCGAGTGTTGTAAATGCCGCAATCTTTATAACTTTCTCATTTTTTATGGAATAAAATTTCTGTACCATCTGCGGCATTCCCCATGCTCCAAAAGAGGTCATAAAAACAATTGCAGCAAGCAAAAAATAATCCGGCGAAGATTGCACATAAACGTTTTCATAAAAATTTTCGGAAATCTGTCGCAGCGAAGCAATAAGCCCTCCAGACTTTCCAGTCAAAATAAAAGTCATGACTATAGCGCCCGTCAGCATTATAAAACCCTGTATAAAATCTGTCATAGTCACGGCAAAATAGCCTCCGAGTATTAGATAAACAGCTACTATCGCTACCATAATAAGAAGAGCGGCGTCAAATGAAATGTTAAGATTTATTTCAAACAAATATCCCAGCCCTTTAAACACCGACGCGGCATACGGCAACAAAAATAAAAATATCACCACAGCCGCTATTATCTTGAAATATTTTCCACCGTATCTTTCCTGTAAAAATTCGGGCATAGTTACCACGTCAAGATTTTGTGTCATAGTCCTTGTGCGTTTCCCTAAAACTATCCACGCCAGAAATGCGCCCAAGAAAGCGTTGCCTGCTGCAATCCATAAAGAGCTGAGACCGAATCCCCAGCCAAATTTGCCCGCAAAACCTATAAAAACAACTGCGGAAAAATAAGAAGTTCCGTAAGAAAAAGCCGATATCCACGGGCCTATCGATCTTGAGCCGATAAAAAAATCGTTTAATGTAGAAGTCTTCTTCATTCCCCATATTCCAGCAGTAATCAGTGCAATGACAAAAAGAGAAACTAAAATAATCGATAGCATTGTTTTGACCTTTAATAATTATAAATTTTACTTTCGTCAAGCATGTTGGCATCAATATCTTTTAAAATGTTTTCTGCGGCCGGCTGATTTTCGATTTCCAAAACCATTGCGGCAGTTTTTCCGTCATTTAACAAAAAACCATAACAATCTTCGATATTGGCACCTTTATCTGACAATTTACGCAATAAATCATAAAACGAGCCGGGAATATTGTCAATTACTATGGCTGCTATTTTACGTTTTGTGACGGTAATTTTTTGTTTTTTGAGTTCATTAAAAGCTTTTTGAGGATCGTTGACCAAAAGTTTGACGACTCCGAACTTTCCGGAACTTGCAAGAGACATGGCGCTCAAATTTATTTTATTTTCCGCAAGAACTTTCATAATTTTTTCAAGTCTTCCGGGTTTATTTTCCAAAAAAACCGATAAATGAAATGGCATAAAAGACCTCTTTTATTTTAAAATTTATTTTTCTTTCTCAAATCATAAACTCTTTTTACTTTGCCTTCGGCAATGGGAAGCGTTCCCTGATCGACAAAACTTACCGTAGGAGATACTCCGGTTTCGGATTTCAATTCAGCCTCTATCTTATATTTAAGTTTTTCGAGATCTTCAAGTGTCCCGCTAAAGGTGTCATCGTTGATTTCAATTTTAACAGAGAGTCTGTCCATATAATTTTCCTCGCCAATTTCAATAATATAATTTTTACTCGCCTGTGGAATATTCATAATCGTTTTTTCTATCTGCACGGGAAAAATGTTTACTCCATTAATAATCATCATATCATCCGTTCTTCCTTTGATGCGGGTGATTCTGCGATGAGTTCTGCCGCAGGAACAAGGTTTCACAATAATTGCGGTAATATCTCTCGTCCTGTATCTTATTATTGGCATTGCATAACGGTTTATAGCAGTTAAGACAAGTTCTCCTTCTTCGCCATCGGGCAGAACTTCAAGTGTATCGGGATCGATAATTTCCGGGATAACGTAATCTTCCCAGATATGCATGCCGTCTTGTTCGAGGCATTCAAAAGCGACTCCGGGACCGCTTATTTCAGACAGACCGTAAGAGTTGAAAGCCTTTAATCCGTACAGTTCCTGTATTTCCCTGCGAAGTTCTTCCGTGTGAGGTTCAGCGCCAATAAAGAACATTTTTAACTTTAAATCTTTTTTAGGATTGATTCCGTCTTCTTTCATGCTGTGATAAAGTCTTAACGCATAACTTGGAAGAATGTGTACGGTCGTTGTAGCAAAATTTTGCATAAACCAAGCCTGCCTTTTACTGTTGCCGGGACCTATCGGTATCGTCATCATGCCAAGCCTTTCTGCACCGTAATGAAAACCCAGCCCTCCGGTAAAGAGTCCGTAACCCATAGTGTTTTGAAAAATGTCATTCTTTCTTGCTCCGGCGGTGTACATGCACCTTGCGGAAATGTTTGCCCAATTGTCTAAATCCTGAGCGGTATGATAAACGACGGTCGGATTTCCGGTGGTACCCGAAGAAGAATGGAGCCTTACGACTTCGCCTAATTCTACGGAAAGAAAATCATACGGAAATCCACTGCGCAAATCTTCTTTTGTCGTAAATGGCAGTTCTTTTATCTGCTCTATATTTTTAAGCGGACTTATATTTTCAAGTTTTTTAGAATAGAATTTCGACCTTTTGGCTCTCTCTATCGTGTTGTTGAGCATTTGAAGCTGTAGTTTGAGAATTTCCGGACGCGGCGCAGTTTCAATTTCTTTTTGCCAAAACATATAATCCGCCTTTTATAAATAAATATTTTTATTATATAATAATGTTTATATTGGTAGTAGCAGATTGTGAAATTATAGCATATTAGGAAAAATCAATGAAATATAGTGCAGGAATTATTTATAATAAAACAAAACCGGGCGCAAAAAAGCTCGCGGGAGATATTGCTCTTTGGCTTAAAGGAAACAAATGCAGAGTTTTTGTTTGCGATTCACGCTCAGCAAAAGCCAAAAAAGCTGATTTTGTTTTATCTGTGGGTGGAGATGGGACTATGCTGAAAGTTATAAGAATTTTTTCCCCTTTTTCCGTCCCAGTAAAGGGCATAAATCTCGGCTCTCTAGGTTTTTTAACCGATACGGACACAGAAGAAATATACGCTCTTTTAAAAGATATTTTTAAGTCCGGAATGAAAATCGAAAAAAGAGTACTGCTTTCCGTTGAGTTTACAGTAAACGGCAAGAAAATAAAAAAAATTGCAACAAATGACTGTGTAGTGCGTTCCTCTGGAAGTACGCTTATAAACGTAGCGGTAAGCATAGACAAAGAATCCACTACGAATTATCAATGCGATGGAATAATTTTTGCTACTCCTACGGGTTCGACAGCATACTCTCTTGCTGCTTCAGGTCCTATCGTTATGCCGAATCTTCCGGTATTTATTTTAACTCCGATATGCCCCCACACTTTAACACAAAGACCCATGATACTTTCCGACAAGAATGAAGCAGAATTGCGGGCAAACAATAAAAATAATGCCGGCAAAATTTTAATATCTCTCGACGGTCAGGAAAATTTTCAAATCCCGAACGGAAGCAAAGTCAGGCTTTCGATTTACAGAAAGCAGCTTAAATTGATTAAAAATTTCAGCAAATCATATTTTGAAACTCTTAAAACAAAATTACATTGGGGCGTTTAATGCTTCTTTCTCTTTCAATAAAAAATTATGCATTAATTGAAGATATTAATATAGATTTTAACGGTGGTTTTACCATTATATCAGGAGAAACAGGATCGGGAAAATCAATATTTGTAAAATCCATTGAACTTCTTACCGGTTCGAGAGCGGATTTATCTAATATTCGTTCCGGTTGTTCTGTATGCACTATATCTGCGGTTTTTGAATTTGGGAATTTAAAAATAAAAGAATACCTTGATTCATTATCAATTCCTTTAGATAATGACAATATATTGTTGATACGCAGAACTATTGAAAGTAACGGAAAAAGCAAGGCTTTTATTAACGATTCTCAGGTAAGCA
Organism: Candidatus Endomicrobium procryptotermitis; assembly: GCA_031279415.1. Taxonomy (NCBI): domain Bacteria; kingdom Pseudomonadati; phylum Elusimicrobiota; class Endomicrobiia; order Endomicrobiales; family Endomicrobiaceae; genus Endomicrobium; species Candidatus Endomicrobium procryptotermitis. Next base: position 10,436 of record JAITIP010000014.1, read on the forward strand.
TATCTTCGCTTTCCGTTCTGGGAAGTTATTTGGTGGATTTTCACAATCAAGATGAAAAACGTTCTCTTTTAAATCTTGAATCACAGCTTGAAATTCTCGATAAAGCCGCACAAACCTGTGATTTAAAAATCAAATCTGCGGAAATTTATGCAAAAGTCAAAGAAATCAAGTCAAAAATCGAAGCCATAAGTCTATCTGACACGGAAAGGGAAAGAAAGATAGACTTATACTCTTTTCAGATTCGAGAAATAGAAGAAGCAAAATTAGAAAACGGCGAAGATGAAAAACTTGCAGGAGAACTTCCGAAGCTTAAAAACGCGGAAAAGATTTCTTTAATTTGTGAAGAAACGGTTTCTCTTCTTTATTCCGGAGAAAATCCGGCATTAACCACTATAATAAAAGCAAAAAAAAACATAGAGACCATAAACAATCTCGGAGCCGAGGCTTCGGAAGCATTGTCGTTAATAGAACAATCGTATTATCAGACCGAAGAAGCGTACAGAGAAACGGACAGTATATTGTCTAAAATTGAAACAAACCCGGAAAAACTTAATGAAACTGCAGAAAGAATTGAATTAATAAAAAATTTGAAAAAAAAATATGGTTCGACAATATCCGAAATTCTTGAATATAAAAACAGCATTGAAGCAGAGTTAAAAACACTTTGCGATTACAAAGAAAATACCGATAAACTCGAACAAGAACTCATAGTCAATATTAAATATTTAGAAGAATTTTGCAAAAAAATAAGCAAAAAAAGAAAAAAAGCTGCTGTTGATTTTTGTAAGTCGGTAAAAAAAGAATTTGAAGATTTGGAAATGAAAAACGCGGAGTTTGAAATAAAATTCCATAGAAAAGAACCATCCGCAGACGGTTATGATGAAATAGAGTTTATGTTTTGTGCCAATAAAGGCGAAAAAATTCTCCCCCTTAAAAGCACGGCTTCCGGTGGAGAATTGTCGAGAGTTTTACTTGCGATAGAAATATCATCCGGACTTAAAAGCGATCAGACAACAATTTTTGACGAAATAGATACGGGAACTAGTGGAAAAACAGGCGAAAAAATAGGAAGAAAACTCAAAGCTCTTGCAGAGAATAAACAGGTTTTTTCAATAACACATTTAGCGCAAGTAGCAGCTTTTGCAAAAACACACATAAAAATTTACAAAGAAATTTTAGACTCGAGAACTTATGCAAAAGCAAAAATGCTTTCCGAAAGGGAACATGCCGAAGAAATAGCCAGAATGATTTCAGGGGAAGAAATAACAAAAGCCGCAATCGAACATGCAAAAGATTTAATAAAAAATTCGGCTACCGTCTCTCTTTGACAATCTCATAAGAACCTTCCGAAGAACCGATTAATTTCATTTTCAGTTGATAGTTGTTTTTTTGGGGATAATATGTCTCTACGACATAAGCATACCCTTTAATATTATGGGTATTTTCTTCTTCTGTACTAGGTTTTCTTATTTCAAAAGAGCGGAAATAAAGATAGTTATGAGGATATATATAAAAAGTTCCTAAATTTTGAGGATTTCTGTCAAATGTAAAAGTAGTAGTTATTACATCTTGGGTATAAATAAAAGGACTTTCATCTAAATCATCTTTAGCAAAGGATAAAGCTAAATCTTCCTGTTCTTTTATGTTTTGTATCAACCGCAGCCCTTCATTATATTTCACATTATCCAAATGTTTTCTATATACTGTAACTCCGCATAATGAAAGAATAGAAATGATGACTGTAGTTATTATAACTTCTACTAAAGTAAAAGCTTTAATATTTATCATTAATACCTCATTCATATCAACAAAACAGCCCTTTGCGCGCTATGCTGCAAAGGGCTGTTTGATTTAAATCAATTAATCTAGATTACTCGCATATGTTGCCACTTGTCCGTCTTCCACAGCTAACAGAGTCAAACTTATACCATTTGCGGCACCGTCAGTAAGTCCTGTAACGGATGCTGTAAATGATTTTACATTGCTCACCTCATCTGTTGTAACAATATATTGACTGAAGTATTTATTAGATCTTGCGTCAACATCAAGCTCTTTTACATAGCCTGTTGCCGTAGTAATTTCAAAATATTGACCAAATTCAGCATAATATACTTTTTCCGACGTTACGATTGCACCTAAGAGTGCTTTAGCTTCAGTGGCTATAGCTTTCTTTGTATATCCTCTGTAAATAGGTACTGCAACGATTGATAAAATACCGACAATAACGATAACAATAATCAACTCTACAAGCGTAAAACCTTTTGATTTTTTCATGTGTTTCTCCTTTTTTATTTTTTACTTCTTAACTAGATTAAAGATTCACCCCCTTTACTAGTATATATTTGTATGATGAGTATATAATAATACTACAGAAATTGCAATACTTTTTTCCCATACCAGGTTCAACCTTGCTATGTAATATTTGCCATTGTTTGCGAAAGCAACTCTCAAATATACGTTATTGTTTATTATTGTCGTTAAGTTTTAAAAATAAAGGGAGTCCAGTATCGTTTTCTCTTTGTGGGAAAGAATCACTTACGACATAGAAACAAAATGAAATTGTAGTGATGATAAACAAAGGTAATTTTAAAACAAGCATTTATACCCTTTTTTCGATTTTCAAAGATGTGAAAATGAATTGTTTTGCAGCTCTTTTTTGTAGGCTTGTAAAGCATGAGGGAAAACTTCTAAAACTTTTTCTATCACCCCATGCATAACCGATATAGCAATGCCATAATTTGTCATAGGTACATTTTTGACGGCTGCTTTATTTAATCTTGCCAGCATGCCTTTTCTATTTAAAGTACAGCCTCCGCAGTGTATTACAACTCTATATTTATCCAAATCGTCTGGAAAATCCTGACCATGAACATAACGGATTTTTATATTTTTACCGCAAAATTCTCTTATCCAGCGAGGAAGTTTAACCCTTCCTATATCATCAGAGGAAGCATGATGAGTACAGGCTTCAGCGATAAGAACTCTGTCTCCGTCACGTAAAGTATTGAGCGATGCGGCACCTTTTGACATTTCAACAATGTCGGACTTATCCGCTGCATAAAGCGTTGAAAAAGTCGTAAGTTTAATATCAGTCGGAGTAATGGAAACTACCTTTTTTATCGCCTGTGAATCCGTTATCGCCAAAACAGGTTTTGCTTTCAAATTGTTTAAAGCCGTCTCATATTCGCTATCCTGAACGGTATAAGCACAGGCATTCAAATCCAGAATATGTCTTGTAGTCTGAATCTGCGGCATAATTATTTTGCCTTTCGGCGCGCCCAAATCTATTGGCATGATGAGAATTACTGTGTCACCTTTTTTTATGATATCTCTCAACGCAAGATAATTTTCAATATAATTTTCTGGAAGAGTTTCAATCAAAATTTTTTTCAAGGCGTTAAGAAAATCATCCCTGTTTGAAGTTATGGAAGAAAAAAATAAAACATGTTCTGTATATTTAGTAATTTCGGAAATAAAGTCAGCATCTGGCTTTTTTAAATCGGTTTTACCGATAACGGCAATAACTGGAGTTTTTCTTTTTTTGGCGTCAGCTATAATATTTTTTTCAAAATTGCCAAATCGGTCGGCTTCGCATAACAAAAGGACTATGTCCGAAGAATCAAATGCCCTTTTAGCTTTTTCTATACGCACTTCTCCCAGATGCGATTTATCGTCAAGTCCCGCCGTATCGAAAAGAGTTATCGGTCCTAAAGGGTTGAGTTCCATCCGTTTTGAAACGACGTCTGTAGTTGTTCCGGCGATTTCCGACACTATAGATGCATATTGCGTGGTAATAAAATTCATCAGGGAAGATTTTCCGACATTCGTTCTTCCAAAAATCCCTATTTGTACGGTTAATGCTTTCATCTTTCTGCCTTAAACAACAATTTTATGCAGGCTAAACATATTCGTCGCGCTCGCCGTTATCTATATTCTTAAAGATTTCCTCAAGAAGTTTCAGCCTTTTGCCATCTAAATTCTTTTTGTATTGTTCTATAAGTTCATATCCTTTTTCTTTCACTTCAAGTTTTGCAAAATCTTCAAGGTATTCTTTCAAAGTTATTAAAGCGTTAAAATCACAAATATGCTTTATCTCACCGGGTTTCGCCAAATCCATAAAATGTTCGCCAGTACGGTCTTTACGGTAGCAGGCCGCACAAAAACTCGGAACAAATCCCTGAGAAATCAAAGAGTGTACTATTTCATCAAGAGAACGCTGGTCGTTTAAACTGAATTGTCTGTCAAGATGTTTATTGTGATCACCGCTTTCTTCGTATCCGCCCGGAGTAACTTTGGATTCAGCACTTATTTGAGACACGCCTAAATTCACAAGTTCATCACGCATTTGAGCGGTTTCTCTTGTTGACATTATTATTCCAGTATAAGGAACCGAAAGTCTCAACACTGCGACAAGTTTTTTAAAATCTTCGTCGCTTGGCGGATATTCGCCGTGTCCAGCATATCCAGTTCCGGGCGATGGTTCTATGCGCGGTATGGAAATAGTGTGAGGTCCTACGCCGAACTTTTTCTCAAGATGCTCTATATGCATTAACATTGCAAGAGCTTCAAAACGGTAATCATAAAGGCCTAAAAGCGGTCCTATGCCTACATCATCAATACCGGCTTCAAATGCTCTATCTACAGCATCAAGACGGTTGTCGGGGTCAGTTTTCGCGCCGGTCAAATGCAGTTTTCTATACGTGGCATCATGATAAGTTTCCTGAAAAATCTGATAAGTGCCTATTGCAGCAGATTTTAATTTTTTGAATTGTTCCACGCTTAAAGGTGCGACATTTACATTGACTCTTTTTATTTTGCTTCCATTGTATTGAGCAGAATAAATAGCTTTCACGGCGTCAACATAATATTGAATGTTGTCATCGGAAGACGACATTTCCGCGGCAACCATCAAAATGCGCTTATGCCCTCTTTTTAATAGAATTTCCGTCTGCTCTTTAATTTGAGCAGGAGTCAATTTTTTGCGAACTGAGACTTTATTATTTGAGGCAAACCCGCAATACGCACAGGAATTAGCACAAATGTTACTGATGTAAAGCGGAACAAATAACACGACCCTTTTTCCATAAATGGTGTCTTTTACGTAAGCTGCGCAGCCATAAATTTTTTTTATCGACTTTTCATCTGTAACAGATAAAAGTTTTGCCGACTCTTCAAGTGATAGTCTTTTTAACTGTTTTGTCTTTTCAAGGATTTGGTCAATCTCTGTTTCAGCAGCTTTTATATTAAGCAAAGAATTTATCTTTGCTTCATCTATGTGTTTCAATTTACTTGCCTTCTTTTTTCCTATATTCCTTAATTATGTCAACGACCTTTTTAGGAGTCAAATCTCCGTGTATTTTTCCGTTTATCATAATAACAGGAGCGAGACCGCATGCTCCCAGACATCTTGCTTCCTGTAACGTAAACATCATATCTTTTGTGGTTTCGCCTTCTTTAATATGAAGTTCTTCTTTAAGTGCTTCCACGATTTCTCCTGCGCCTTTAACGTAACATGCCGTTCCAAGACAAACCAAAATCGTATATTTTCCACGCGGAGTCAAATTGAAATAATGATAAAAAGTGGCCACACCCCATATATTTGCCGTCGGAATATTCATCGATTTAGAAATAAATTCCATAGTCTCTCTAGCCAAATACCCGTATAATTCCTGCGCTTTATGCAAAACGGCTATAAGATACGAAGAAGGATTTTCTTTCCGGGCATATTCACTTATAAAAACTTCCAACTCTTTGCGTTTTGCATCAGTCATTTAATTTGTCCCCTAGGTATTATCCCTTCAGGAGTATGCGGTTTATAATGTGTATGCAAAAGTTTATGGGCTTTCTGACTTAAAGGTTTTCCGAGAAATTCGTCATAAAGCTTTTTAATGTCCGGATTTTCATGGCTTTTTCTTATCATTTTTCCTTTATCGGAATCATAGAGAGCCTGCGCTCTGAGTTTTAGCAAACTTACGTCAAACGGTTCTGAGCCAAGTCCTGCATAAGGCTGTCCGCCGCCGCCTATACAGCCTCCCGGACATGCCATGATTTCTATAAAATGGTATTTGTTTTTATCTTTTCTTACTTTGTTTAACAATTTTGCTGCATTGCCAAGCCCGTGCGCTACTGCAAAACGCACTTCAGTTCCTCCGACGTCTATTTTTCCTTCTTTTATACCTTGATTTCCTCTTGCGGCAAGAATATCTATATCGCCGAGAGTTTTACCTGTGGCAAACTCGTAAGCCGTTCTTAAAGCGGCTTCCATAACTCCACCGGTTGCGCCGAAAATAGTTCCTGCTCCCGAAGACATGCCTAAAGGAGAATCAAATTCTTCTCCTTTAAGGTCTGGCAGATTTATTCCGGCGGATTTTAACATCCAGCCAAGCTCTCTGGTAGTTAACGCATTGTCAGTCATCTGCATTCCATCGACAAGCAGTTCAGGTCTGTGCGCTTCATATTTTTTTGCCACGCAGCACATAAAAGCAGTGCTTATTATATCTTTTGGATCTGCGCCGATTTTTTTGGCAAAATAGGTTTTGATTATAGAACTCATCATAGACATCGGGGAACGGCATGTGGAAACATTCGCAATCAAATCAGGATAAAACTGTTCCATAGCTTTCATCCACGCACTTGAACATGAAGTTATCATCGGAAGTTCTCCATTACCTTTAAGCCTTTCCAAAAATTCACTAGCCTCTTCCATAATGGTCAAATCTGCGGCAAACTGAGTGTCAAACACATAATCAAACCCGAGCTTTCTCAAAGCGGCAGCCGTTTCTTTTTCCCAGTTTTTACCCGGTTTTATTCCAAAATATTCACCTATCGCCGCTCTGACGGAAGGGGCAATCTGCACGACTTTGATTTTCGATTTATTGTTTAAGATTTCAAATGTTTCCTTTATATAATCGTGTTCCATAAGCGTCGCCGTAGGGCAGACGTTTACACATTGTCCGCAGGTCGAACACACGCTGTCTTTGAAAGACATGTCAAATGCCGGCGAAATGTGCGTATTTATTCCTCTATTAGTAAAATCTATGGCATTGATATTTTGTATTTCCGAGCAGACTCTCACGCATCTTCCACATAAAATGCATTTTTCTTGATTATTTGTTATACATGGAGACGCCTCATCTTTTTTATAACTTTTTCTTTCGCCTTCAAAAGCCCTTTCTTCTACACCTACGACACGTGCAAGATTTTGCAGTTCGCATATTCCGTTTCTTTTACATATATTGCAGTCTTGCGGATGATTGTCTAAAATGAGTTCGACTATTTCTTTTCTGGCTTTTCTGACGGCTTCGGTATTGGTATGAATTTTCATTCCCTCTCTGATGGGAAAAGTGCATGAAGCCACAAAATTTTTTATTCCTTCTACTTCAACTATGCAGACACGGCAACCGCCGAAAAGAGAAAGTTTTGGGTGATAACAAAGCCTTGGAATTTTATAGCCCGCCATAGTGGCGGCCTGCATAATTGTTATATTTTCAACTACATCATACGCTCTTCCATTTATATAGACTTTTATCATTGCATTATCTCCAATATTCCTGAATCTTTTTTAACTGCACCGAACTTACAAGTTTTATAACATCTTCCGCATTTTATACATCTTGCCAAATCTACTTTATGTTTTGCTTTTAGACTTCCTTCTATCGCTCCTGCGGGGCACACTCTTTTGCACGCTCCGCAGCCTACGCATTTGTCTGTAACATAATAGTTTACAAGCTTTTCACATGCGTTCGCTCTGCATTTTTTGAGTTTTATATGCTCTTCATACTCGTTTCTGAAATTTTTTATCGTACTTAAAACGGGATTCGGCGCCGACTGTCCAAGCCCGCATAAAGATGCCTGTTTTATTACATTTCCCAGCCTTTCGAGTTTTTCTATATCACCTTCTCTGCCTTCCCCGCTTGTTATTCTTTCGAGAATTTCAAGCATTCTTTTAGTTCCTTCGCGGCATGGAACACATTTTCCACACGATTCGCTTTGTGTAAATTCAATAAAATATTTCGCAAGATTTACCATACAGGAATCTTCATCTATAATTATCATTCCACCGGAACCCATAATCGAGCCTGCGGCCGCCAAAGATTCATAGTCTATTTTCGTATCTAAAAACTTTTCAGTAAGACAACCGCCGGAAGGTCCTCCAGTTTGAACCGATTTAAATTTTTTCCCGTTTGGAATCCCACCGCCTATACCGTACACGATTTCTCTTAAAGTGGTTCCCATGGGAACTTCAACAAGCCCTGTATTTTTGATTTTTCCCGCCAAAGCGAACACTTTCGTTCCTTTTGACTTTTCTGTACCTATATTTGAAAACCACTGATATCCTTCAATTATAATAGCTGCTATGTTTGCCCAAGTTTCAACATTATTTACAAGAGTTGGTTTTCCGAAAACTCCGTTTGCCGCAGGGAATGGCGGGCGGGGACGCGGCATGCCTCTTTTTCCTTCAATTGAATTAATCAGCGCCGTTTCTTCGCCGCAGACAAAAGCTCCCGCACCTAAACGTATCTCTATGTCAAAATTAAATTTGGAACCGAGTATGTTTTCACCTAAAAAACCTTCTTTTCTTGCCGCAGCAAAAGCTTTGTAAAGCCTTTCAACAGCTAAAGGATATTCAGCTCTTATATAAATTATCCCTTTTGACGCGCCCACGGCGTAGCCGCCTATAAGCATTCCTTCTATAACACTGTGAGGATCACCTTCTATGACACTTCTGTCCATAAAAGCGCCCGGATCGCCTTCGTCTGCATTGCATACTACATACTTTTCAAAATTTTGTTCTTTTGCAGTAAACTCCCATTTTAATCCAGTTGGAAACCCAGCACCGCCTCTTCCTCTTAAACCTGACTTTTTTATTTCTTCGACGATTTCGCTAGGTTTCATATCGGATAATGCTTTTGCCAACGCTTCATATCCGCAGGCATTGTATATATAATCATATATATCTTCGGGGTTTATCATTCCACAGTTTCTTAAAGCTATACGTAACTGTTTGCCGAAAAAATTTATATCTCCAAAATTCTTTTTAAAATTATCCGTTATCATTTTACCACCCACTCGGAAATAATTTCACCCTTTTTGAGATGTTTCTCTATTATCTGACGGGCTTTTTCTTCATTTACACTGACATATTTTACCGTCTCTTTTCCTTCTTCAACGATTTCAACTGTAGGTTCTAGATTGCATCTTCCTGCACATCCTTTTGCACTGACAAAAACGTCGGACATATTTCCGGTTTCGCTTTGAAAAATATCCATAATGGACTGTGACCCAGCTGCTATTTCACATGTTGCAAGACCAACATAAACGCGTTTAGGACGAAAAAAACCTTTACTTTCCAGAATTTCCTTTGCCTTTTCTTTTTTGAATTGTAAAATTTCTTTTGGAGAGGTCATTATTCCCCCATTATAGAATTTGTCAGTTTACTAAAAATATTTTATTTTTGAGGTAAAAAAGCCAATTTTTATTGATTGTTAAGCAACTATAGCATTGAATTTTTTCCTTGTCAAGAAATATAGATAAAACTAAGATTTAATACTTCTTTAGACGACGTAACTGTAACACATATTGTAAAAAACCTATTTTTATATTGGACATAAAAATAATTTAAAAACAACATAACAACAAACTGGACACTTTTAAGGATTTTTTGATAAAATTTAGAATTAATGAAAAGAAATGTCCCTCTTTTTATCACTATTGAAGGCGGAGAAGGTTCTGGTAAAACTACGCACTCGCTTCTTTTAAAAAAATATCTTGAAAGCAAAGGTTTTTCAGTTCTGCTGACAAGAGAGCCCGGCGGTACTTTATTGGCTGAATCCATAAGAAAAATTCTTCTCAACCCAGATTCACATCTTGTGCCTTTGAGCGAATTGCTCTTATACGAAGCTGCAAGAGCCCAACATATCGAAGAGATTATTCTTCCCGCACTAAAAAGCGGAAAAGCCGTAATCTGTGATAGGTTTACAGATGCGACCGTCGCTTATCAAGGTTATGGAAGAAAATTGGATTTGCAGCTTATTGAAAAACTTAACAATGCGGCTTCTTTCGGCATTAAGCCGCTTATAACGATATATATAGACATAAAACCAGATCTCGGTGTAAATAAAGCAAAAGTACTGGACAAAGAATCTTACGGAACAAGCGGCGACAGAATCGAAAGAGAATCTTTAAGTTTTCATAAAACCGTAAGAAAAGGGTATCTTGAACTGGCTAAAAAATACCCAGAAAGAATAAAAAAAATTAAAATTAAAAAAGATATTACACAAACACAAGATGAAATAAGAAAAGCCGTGGACATGGTAATAAAAAATGTTTGAAAATATTTTAGGACAGCAAAAAATAAAAAATTTTCTGGCAAACCAGATTAAAAGCGGGAAAATTCCGCATGCCTATATTTTTATGGGGCAAAATGGAATAGGAAAAAAATATGTAGCTTTTGAGTTTGCCAAAATATTAAACTGTACTACAAACGATTTCACAAAAACCGGCACAGGAGCATGCGGAAAATGCTTTAACTGCGAAAAAATAGCCAAAAATTTGCATCCCGATTTTCATCTTATAGATTTTGCCAAACAGGCGGAAATACTTGATGAAGATTTTGAAAAGCAAAAAAATATTAAAATAGATATTATAAGATATGTGCAAAAAGAAGTGGCGACAAAAACGCATGAAGCGAAATGGAAATTTTTTGTAATAGAGCCTGCAGAAAAAATGAATGCTGCGGCGGCAAACTGCCTTTTAAAAACTTTGGAAGAACCTCCGGAAAATACCATACTGATACTTGTTGCACGACACAAAGAAACCATTCCACAGACTATAGTTTCACGTTCGCAGACCTTATTTTTTCAACCTTTGCAGCAGGAACAAATCGCAAGTTTTTTGACGTTAAACCATTCGTCTTCAGCAGCAAGGGCGCAGGAAATAGCGGCACTGAGTGAAGGTTCCATTGAAGAAGCCGAAAAACTTATTGACGGAAACGAAAGTGAAGGCCTTTCGCTGTGGCTTAAACTTAAAACAAAAGACTTATGCATAGCCGACCTCCTCGAACTTTCAAGAAGCATGTCCAAGGACCGCGAAAAAGTCGTGGAATATATTGACGCAATGATAGCCGAAGCGAAAAAAGATTTCAGGCTTTATCCCAAAAGTGCTGAGGATTCACTTGAACTGCTCACTAAATCCAGAGTGCTGGTTATGCAAAATGTTAATATACAGACCATCTTGGATAATCTATTTTTTGATTTAAAAGAAATTAAAAATAATTCAAGCACGTTGAAAATATAATTATGGAGACAAGCATGCCAATTGCGGTAGGTGTGATGGTAAGAAGAATAAAAGATAAAATCTATGCCGAAGTGGGACATCTGGATTTAAAAACCGGCGATAGAGTAATAGCGGAAACCGAGCACGGTCTAGAAGCAGGGATAGTGTACGAAAGAGAAAAAAATATTGCCAAAGGCAAAGATCCTATCGGTAAAGTGATAAGAAAGATTACAGAAGATGACAAAAAAAAGCTGGTGGACAATGAAGCAAGAAATGTTAAAGCGCATGCGATAGTCATCGAAAAAGCAGACGATCACGAGCTTGATATGAAACTTACCTGCGTACAATACACTTTTGACCGTTCGAAACTTTTTGTCTACTATACTTCGGAAACAAGAGTCGATTTCAGGGAACTCATAAAAGATTTGGGACATATTCTTAAGACCAGAATTCAAATGGTGCAGATAGGCGTAAGAGACGAATCCAAAATGGTCGGAGGCATAGGAACCTGTGGACAGGTTTTATGCTGCCAGAGTTTTTTGAAAGATTTCAGTTCTGTTACTATAGATATGGCAAAAGAACAGGATCTTTCTTTAAACACCACAAAACTTTCCGGACTTTGCGGCAGGCTCATGTGCTGCATAGCTTATGAAAATGAACATTATATAAATGTAAAAAAAGATTTGCCGGAGATAGGCGATATGATATATACTCCCGAAGGTAAAGCAAAGTTTGCCGCAATAGACTGCATAAAAGAAACCATAACTGCCGATTTAGGGAACAGAGAATTTAAAACTTATTCCATAGAGGAAATTAAGAATAAAAATAAAAAGGATAAAAAATGAAATTTTATATCACAACGCCTATCTATTATGTAAACGACATTCCTCACATAGGACATTCTTATACCACCATAGCGGCTGACATTTTGGCGCGATGGAAAAGATTAAACGGTTTTGACGTTTATTTTTTAACAGGAACTGACGAACATGGTACCAAAATAGCGCAGGCAGCTAAAGAAAAAGGCAAAATTCCACAGGAACTCTGCGATGAGATGAGCGAAAAATTTAAAGAAGCATGGAAACTTTTAAACATCACAAACGATGATTTTATAAGAACTACTGAAAAACGTCAGCAGCATACGGTACAAACTATTGTTCAGGTGTTGTTCGACAAAAAACTGATTTTTAAAAATAAATACGAGGCTCTTTATTGTGTGGGCTGCGAAAAGTTTCTTGCAGAAAAAGATCTTGACGAAAACGGTTGTTGTCCGGACCATAAAATGAAGCCCGTTTTACAGTCGGAAGAGAATTATTTTTTCAAGCTTTCATCATTTCAAAATGAACTTCTTGAAAGAATTACGAACGTTTCACATAAAGAACATATTGAAATTCAGCCGGAAGAAAGAAGAAACGAAATAATCGGAAAAATTAAACTTGGACTTGAAGACATAAGTATATCGAGAACGGCGGTAGATTGGGGAATACATCTTCCCTTCGATAAAGAGCAGACCGCTTACGTATGGATAGACGCTTTAATCAATTATATTACAGGTGTCGGATACCCCGATAATAAAGGAATGTTTGAAAAATACTGGCCTGCGGATGTTCATTTAATGGCTAAAGACATTTTATGGTTTCATTCAGTAATATGGCCAGCAGTTTTAATGGGAGTGGGACTTTCCACGCCAAAAAAAGTTTACTCACACGGTTTTTTTACTTTAAATGGTTCAAAAATGTCTAAAACGCTCGGAAACGTCATTTCTCCTCAGGAGCTTGTCGACAAGTTTGGAACGGACGCCGCAAGGTATCTTGTGGTCTCTTTGATACCTTTTGGTCCTGATGGAGATATTTCATGGACGGGGCTTACTCTGAAATATAATGTTGACCTTGCAAACAATCTTGGAAATCTTGTTTCAAGAACGATAAAAATGGCAGAAAAATATTTCGATTTAAAAGTTCCTCAATGCGATCCAAATTTGGAACTCGTAAAAAAAGCATCTGTAATTCTTGACGAATCTTTCACGCCATCTTTAAACAATCTACATTTTCATAAAGCCTCAGAAGCTTTGCAAAACGCATTAACGCTCGTCAACCAACAGATAGAAAACGACGCTCCGTGGAAACTCGCCAAAACGAATCCTGACAAGCTTCCTTCCTGCATATATTCTTATTTGCAGGCCGTAGATTTAATCGTCCTATATCTTCTTGCATTTATGCCGAAAATATCAGAAAAAATCTGGAATATCTGCGCAGCACAGGGAAGCATTGAAGAGACTGCAAAAAAATATTTTAAAGATAAAACTATACCGGAAAAAGGGTTTTCAACTTCTGGATCACAGCTTTTACAACCCCATGTTTTGTTCCCACGCATAGCAGAAGAAAAAAAATGATTATAGACACGCACGCGCATTTAACAGATGCCAAATTCGATAATGACAGAGAAGAAGTTCTTATAAGAGCTTTTGATTGTGGAATTGATAAAATAATAGAAATTTCCTGCGAAACGGATATTTGGGACAAAAGCAGAGAATTTTCAAAAAAAGATAATATTTATGTTTCGTATGGAATTCACCCGCATGAGGCACGGAAAGCCTGTGAAAAAGATTTCGAAAAACTTGAAGAACTGTTATCGGATAAAAAAACAGTAGCAATCGGAGAAATAGGACTAGATTATCACTATGATTTTTCGCCGCATAAAACACAGCGGGAAGTTCTCTTAAGGCAGCTTGATATAGCTGTAAAACATGACAAAATACTTATCATACACTGCCGCAGCGCTTATGCAGAATTAATAACGATTCTAAAAAATTATAAAAGTTATCCCAAAGGCGTTATCCATTGTTTTTCAGGAACAGTCGAAGAGGCAAAAATTTGCGTTGAAATGGGTTTTCTGCTGGGCATTGATGGTCCTGTAACTTTCCCGAAATCTGACAATTTAAAGCAGGTCGTAGCCGAGACAGATATCTCAAAACTTTTAATAGAAACGGACTGCCCGTATCTTGCGCCACAAAAATACCGCGGACAGAGAAACGAGCCGTCTTATGTCGTTGAAACTTTAAACAAAATAGCTGAAATTAAAAATATTCCCTATAAAGAAGCCGAAAAAATAACTTATCAAAATGCAGCAGGCTTATTTGCAATCGGAGAATAAATTGAACACTATTGCATATATTTTTGGAAACAGCCTTTATTTGAATATAACGAATAAATGCATGATGGCATGCCCTTACTGCATAAAATACAAATGGGCTAACGATTTTCACGGAAATGATTTAAAACTTGAACATGAGCCTTCGCCGCATGACGTAATAAAAGCCATAGGCGACCCGTCAAAATATGACGAAATAATATTCTGCGGTTATGGCGATGCACTTACACGGCTTGAAGAAACAAAAGAAATTTCAAAATGGGTAAAAGAAAACGGCGGAAAAGTCAGAATCAATACGGCCGGACTTGCAAACAAATATCACGGCAGAAACATTATTCCCGAACTTAAAGGAATCGTAGATGCGCTTTCAATAAGTCTCAATGGCACAAATCGGAAAGAACATAATAAAATTAACCGTCCGATGTTTAAGGAAGAATCTTTTGATGAAATAGTAAGTTTCGTAAAATTTGCAAAAGAATACATTTCATCAGTAACAATTACAGCCGTGGAACTTCCTCATCTTGATATTTCAAAAATCAAACAAATAGCAAAAGAAATAGGAGTACATTTCAGGCTCCGCCCTTATTTGGATGAAAAAAAAAATTGAGATTCAAAAGATTATAAAACTTTTATCAGCAGCCATTGGAATTTTCATAACTTCAAAAGTGCCTGCTTTTGTTAATCTCATAAGAACGAAAGCTTATATTCAAATGGAAAGAAAATCCCAGTTGACTAAATCCAAGAGAAGCTTTTTAATTCTATTGTTGCATTTGCAATTTGAATCTACATAGCGTATTTATATTACTTTTTATTCTATATTTTTAGTAAAATAAACATGATATTTTAGGATGTATTTATGTTAAGCAAAGAATATATTACCAAATTAAAACATAGAGGCAATGACGGCATCTCTGTTCTTGTAAATTCACAGAGAGATATCGGAAGTATTAATTTTATACTCGAAAATTTAGGTCGTTTGCCAGAAAATTTTAACTCTGATTTTCTATATAAACTTTTACATCATACTCATTGGCAAGTTAGGCTTAATGCAGTTAAGAATATTGGAAAATTAAACGGTAAGGGCAATACAAGAAGTTTGTTTAACCTTTACAAAAACGAAACCGATACAAGCGTTCGCAGAGAGATAGTTTCGTCAATAGGAAGACAAAGAAAACCTACAAATAAACCTATGCTTGTTGATTTTCTGCAAGACGAAGACCCTAAAATTGTATGTCAGGCTATTCGCGGACTTCT
>JAITIP010000015.1 GCA_031279415.1 Candidatus Endomicrobium procryptotermitis
TCTTCTTTAAAATCCAAGTTTTTAAAAAGTTCCTTAAATTTTAATTTATTAAATTCAGGAACTATATAATCTACCTTTGGCATTTCCAGCTCCATTTTAAATGTTTTTCATATTACATATAATACAATATGAAAATTTAACAGTAACATCAACAACTAAATACCCCGTCAGAAGACACAGTCTTCTGCCACACCTTTTTCTAAAAATGGGGGCAGGCTTGCCTAACGGGGTATTTGCCTTTTTATTTTTATATCTTTTGTAAAAGCATAATCCTATTGCTTGACTTCGTCAGTTTAATAAAAAAATAGCGAAATTTAAGAGTAAAAAGTAATGGCGATTATAACTTATTTTTAAAAACTCTATTAAAAATATAGTCTATATTCTTATATTGGGATTTTAAATCGCAGTCACTTTTAATTTCCGCTGCGGTTAAATATTTTTTTATCTCGGCATTTTTTAAACAGGCCTGTTCCATAGAAATTTTATTTTCTCTTGCATCAAAAGCCGATGCCTGTGTAATAGTGTAGGCGGCTTCTCTTGTAAGCCCTTTGTTCACTAAAGAAAGTAAAATTGCGCCGGAAAAAATTACGTCTTTTGTTTTGTCTAAATTTGCCTGCATATTGCGAGGATAGACGTTAAGCCCCGCTATAAGCCCACACATTCTGACAAGCATATAATATATTGCAAGAGATGCATCGGGCAGCATTATTCTTTCCGTTGAAGAATGGCTGATATCCCGCTCATGCCACAGAGCGATGTTTTCCATAGCGGTTTGCGCATATCCCCTTAAAAGTCTTGCAAGTCCGCAAATGTTTTCAGAAATTATCGGGTTTCTTTTATGCGGCATTGCCGACGAACCTTTTTGTCCTTTTGTAAAAGGTTCTTCGGCTTCGGATACTTCTGTTCTTTGTAAATGCCTTATTTCAACAGCTATTCTTTCAAGAGACGCACCTAAATGAGCTATTGTTGAAAAGTAGTCAGAATGTCTATCGCGCGGAATAATCTGCGTTGAAACGGGTTCCGGTTTTAGTCTCATTTTTTGACATACGTATTTTTCTATAGACGGGCTTAAATGCGCCATAGTTCCTACAGCGCCTGAAATTTTTCCATAGCTTACAGTTTCAAGAGTGTGCTCAAGCCTTGCGATATTTCTTTTTATTTCGCTGTAAAATCCCGCTATTTTTAAACCAAACGTCGTAGGTTCGGCATGAACGCCGTGCGTTCTCCCCATAATAGGTGTCATTTTATATTTTTTTGCTAACTTGGAAAGTTCTGCGGCAAGTTTTTTTGTTTCTTGTATTATAAGGAGCATAGACTGCCTTAACTGCGCGCCTGTGGCAGTGTCTAAAACATCCGAAGAAGTCATACCTAGATGCAAAAATCTGCCGTCGGGACCTGTAGTTTCAACCACAGCCGACAAAAAAGCTATGACATCGTGCTTTACTACAGCCTCTATTTCATTGATTCTTTTAACGTTGATTTTAGCTTTCTTTTTTACGGTTTCAACGGCTTTTTTAGGCACAAGCCCGCGTTTAGACATAGCTTCTGCCGCAAATATTTCAACTTCTAACATCTTCTGAAATCTATTTTCTTCAGACCAAATCGCCGCCATTTCAGGCTTGCTGTAACGCGGAATCATTTTGGTTAAACCCCTTTATTTATATTTTCTATCACTTTCTTTATTGCGATCGGATAAATCTGATGTTCAGTTTTCAAAATTCTTGCAGACAAAAGCTGCACGGTATCATCGTCAAAAACAGGTACTTCTTTTTGCATAATCACTTTACCACAGTCATAATTTTCATCGGCAAAATGAACAGTGGCTCCTGATTTTTTTTCCTTTGCTTTTATGACAGCTTCATGTACGTGGTGTCCATACATTCCTTTCCCTCCGAATTTAGGTAAAAGTGACGGATGAATATTTAAAATTCTATTTCGATAAGCGCTTATTATATTACCTCCGACAATTCTCATATATCCGGCCAGACATATAAAATCCGCAGCATTTTCTTTAAGAGTTTTTAAAATTTCCGCGTTAAAAGAAAGTTCGTCCACATAATTTTTTCTCTCTACACATACGGATTTTATATTTTCTTTTTTTGCTCTTTCCAAAGCATAAGCGTTCGGATTATTTGAAATAACTAAAACTACCTCCGCAGTAGATTTCAGAACACCACTTTTTGTGGAATCTATTATAGCCTGCATGTTTGAACCGCCGCCGGAAACTAATATAGCGATTTTTTTCATATTATTCTTTCTTTAAAAAATTAAAATCTATATTTAGTCCGGCCGCATCCATTTCCCTTGCAAGCTTAAGTTCCATAAGCTCTTTAATGTCATCTATTTCAAGAAAGTTCAGACCACCATAATTTTCATCATAAAACTCTATATCATCTCGGGAAATTATTAAAACTTTCCTGCTGGTAAGCTTTGCCACATAAAAACCAGTGCTAAAAGTAATGCATGGCTTAGGTATTTTTTTTCCGTTATAGTCAAGGTCGCCTTTCCAATTAATGATAGCAAAAGCTGGTTCTTCTTTTATAGAAAATGCGAGCGTATCGGTAATAAAAACATCTCTTTCGGCATTAGGGTCAACTGTTAATGGTTCGTAGCCCATTTTTTTTATGAAAGTAAAAATATACTCTTTTAGTTTCCTATCCTCAATATTTATAAGAAGAACTTTTTTACCTTTTGCTAATACTCCTTTTTTGTCCGAACTTTTTTCTTCCTTTTTCTCTTCTTTAATTGCTGAAGGCAGTGTTTGTGTTGTGGATGTCGACGATTCCGCGTTTTCCTGAGGTCTTCCATTTCTTTCATCCGACTTTTCTTTCTGGGTTCTGGAAATGCCTTCAGCATCGGCTTTTAAATTTTCAAGAATGTCTTTGGCAATCATTAATCCTTCTATCCAAGCTTTTTTGAAAGAGGCTTCAGAGGATAAAATATCAAACTGTTTTGGATAGTAATCTATTTTTTTGAAAGCTCTGAGTTGATCATGATCAGCCCCATAAGTTTTTTCAATAAATTGTTTAACTTCTCTTACCCATTTAATAAAATCGCTGGCTTTTGGCCCGCTTTCGGCCTTTAACACATCAATACGATTTATAAACTTCTCCATATCTTTGATAATTTCTTGTTTTTCCATATTAATCACCCCCTTCTTACATTATCTCTACGCCTTTTTTATCCTTTTTGACATAACCTATAACTTCTGCGTGTTTAAAAAACTTTTTTATCCGAAGTGCTGCTTCAGGTTTTACTATAACAGCCATACCTATTCCCATATTAAGCGTTCTGTAAATATCCTTCTGTGAAACTTTCCCTTTCTGTCGTATGATTTCAAAAATTTCAGGAACTGCCCACGAGTTTTTCTCTATTATTACTTTACGGTTTTCTGGAAGAATTCTGCTTATTTTATCATAAAAACTTCCGCCGGTAATATGAGCTATGCCGGTTATGTTTTGTTTAAATTCGGATATTGCGGCGATTATTTCTTTGACATATATTTTTGTGGGAGCAAGAAGCTGTTTGGAATACTTTTTTAGTTCTTTATCGGAAAATATCTTTCTTATAAGAGAATATCCATTAGAATGGGGACCGCTTGATGGAAGACCTACCACAACATCTTCTGGTTTTATTTTATCTCCGGTAATTTCTTTGCCTTTTTCAACGATTCCAACCGAAAAGCCAGCCAAATCATACTCACCATCTTTGTAAAATCCTGGCATTTCGGCAGTTTCTCCTCCAATAAGTTTTGTACCGGACTGCTCACAGCCTTTTGATATTCCTTTAATAACTTCCTCGACTTGTTTTACATTAAGTTTTCCGCATGCAAAATAGTCGAGAAAAAACAGAGGTCTTGCCCCGCAGCAAATTAAATCGTTTACGTTCATTGCCACGAGATCTATACCTACGGTATCATGTTTATTTATAAGAAAGGCGAGTTTCAATTTTGTACCTACTCCATCAGCGGAACTTACCAGATTATATTTGCTTTCTGGAAGTGCAAACAATCCGCCAAATCCTCCTATCGACGGAAAATTCTTTCTTATTCTTTTAACAAGCTCGTTCCCCGCTTCAATATTAACACCAGCTTTCTTATAAGTAATCGACATTTGTCCTCCGAATACATGAAATTTTTATTTTCTGCTTCCGGGCTTTACAGGCAAACCACCTTCGCGGCACATGGGGCATTCTTCGGCTTTATAACTTTTTATGTCTAAACTTAACAATGAAAATCGAGGAACTCCGAAATCAACTTTTCCCGCACTTCTATCGACAAGAGAAACAACTGCTGCGATTTCAACTCCGTAATTTGCAAGCGCGTCTATAACTTCCTTTGTGGAAAGTCCCGTCGTAACAACATCTTCAGCGACAAGTGCCTTAGCTCCTTTATCAGCAAAAAAGCCTCTTCTGAGCATCACTTTTCCGTCAACTCTTTCGGTAAATATCGCTCTCACTCCGAGCGCTCTTCCTATCTCATGTCCTATAATGATTCCTCCCATGGCTGGAGAAACAATGAGATCAACTTTTATTTCCTTTTCTTTAACTTTTTTTGAAAGTTCTGCGGCAAGCTTTTCCGCTTCACGAGGATATTGCAAAATCAAAGCCGACTGAAAATATGTATCAGAATGCAATCCGCTAGAAAGTAAAAAATGACCACTGAGCAAAGCGTTATTTTTTTTAAAAAGTTCTTTTACTTCGTTTTGATCCACTTTACAACCCTTTAATAGATTCATAAATATTTTTTGCAGCCTGTGCGAAATTATCGGCTTCAAGAATAGGTCTCCCGACGACTATAAAATCAGCTCCGGCTCTGACGGCAGCTTCTGGAGAAGATATACGTTTTTGATCATCATCGGCTTTTGCCACTCTTATTCCGGGAGTGACAACTTCAAATTCTTTTCCACACTCTTTTTTTATTAATTTGGCTTCCAGCGGAGAAGATATTACTCCGTCAACA
The DNA here is from genome assembly GCA_031279415.1 of Candidatus Endomicrobium procryptotermitis. Taxonomy (NCBI): domain Bacteria; kingdom Pseudomonadati; phylum Elusimicrobiota; class Endomicrobiia; order Endomicrobiales; family Endomicrobiaceae; genus Endomicrobium; species Candidatus Endomicrobium procryptotermitis. The sequence goes on from JAITIP010000015.1 coordinate 4,961, forward strand.
CCGCATTCTTTTGCAAGCTTAGCTCTTTTCATTACTTCTTCAGGAAATGTAATCTGGCTTGTCAACACTGTTACCGCCCAGATTTTAGGTCTGTTTAAAACGTTTACTGCGGCTTTAAGCATCTCTTCTCCACCTACAGTGTGAACGGTTAAACTGTAAACACCCAGTTTTCCCGCGGATTCCACAGAACGTTTTACCGTCGCAGGTATATCGTGAAATTTCAAATCAAGAAAAACTTCTTTCCCATAATTTTTTATCATTTTAATAATTTCTTGCCCAGATTGCAAAAATAATATCGGTCCGACTTTATAAATATCGATATAATACTTGGTATCTTCGACAAGCTTTTTTGCTTTTGTGAAATCATAAACGTCCAAAGCTAGTATTGTCTTTTTCATATCTATTCCTTTTTTCCCGTCAATTAGAAAAAGTGACATCATACATATTTACTTTTCTGATAATTTTTCTAACTGTTTTGATTTTCTTTTCTTTCAATATATCTTTGATGCCGTCTATCACTTTTACTATATTCTGTGGAGATATTAAACTTGCCGAACCAACACTTACAGCAGATGCGCCGGCAAGCATAAACTCTACGGCGTCTTCGCCTGTGGTTATTCCACCACAACCGATTATTGGAATTTTTAAATCGGGATATGTGTCATAAACACATCTTAATGCCATCGGCTTTATGCACGACCCGGACATTCCGCCTTTAACGGTTGAAAGTTTTGGTTTGAAAGTTTTAACGTCTATAGCCATTGCCGGATAAGTGTTTGCAAGAGTTACACCGTCTGCGCCAGCATTTTGAGCAGCCAAAGCAAGCTGCGCAATATCAGTGATAAGCGGCGATAATTTTGCAATCAGCGGAACTTTCGAAATTTTTGCGACACTTTTTATAATGTCGGTCATCAAAGGCAAATCGTGACAGATTATTTTCTTTTTCAAATTCGGGCACGACAAATTTAATTCTATTGCAGATATTCCTTTTTGTGCACTTAAAATTTTTACTGTTTCAATATAATCTTTTGAACAAAAACCCGCCACGCTTACAAAAATAGGAACGCCTATTTTTGATAATTTTTCAAGCGGCTCTCCGACAAAAGATTTAGCGCCTATATTTTGCAGCCCTATTGTATTGAGCAATCCCGCTTCGACTTCGGCAATTCTGGGCTGAGGATTACCACTGCGTGACTCAAAAGTAATTGTTTTTGTAACGATACCGCCAAGTCTTTTTAAAGGAATTAAATCGGCAAGTTCATACCCATAGCCGAAAGTACCCGACGCCGAAAGTACAGGATTTTTTAATTTTATTCCCGCAAAATTTATGCTTAGATCTGGTTTCATTATTTAAATCCTAAAATTTTGCATATATTAATTATTTTTCTCTCGGTTTTTACTTTGTCAAGTAAAGCTCCTTTATTTTCGTATTTTTTCATTAACTCTTCTACTTCTTCATAGGTGTGATTCATTTTCTCACTCCTGCCTCAAAATTTTTAGCTTGTTGTCTCCAATATTTTAATTCCAAGTATTGGCCCCGGTTCTGCTTGAATTGCATGATGTAACTCAAATTTTTTAATATGGTGGTTTGCCTTCAAATCCCCCCCCCCCCCCCCCAGAAAACGCTGCTTTGTCTGTGTTGTTGGATAAAATGTTTGCCGCTGTTGTACATGAAAACGTAAATATTGAGATTAAAAATAAAGAAAATAATTTTTTCATATTTCTATTTCTTCAATTTTAAAAACAGGTCCGTCTTTGCAAGTCATTTTATTTTGACCGTTGATTTGAACCGCGCAGCCTTGGCAGCTGCCTATGCCGCAAGCCATTTTTTCTTCAAGTGAAGCATAGCCGCATATATTCTTTTCTCTTGCCATTTTTATAACCGCTTTCATCATTGCTGCAGGTCCGCACATATACAAAGTATATCCTGTCTTCAATCTTCTTTCCAATATCTGCGTTATAAGCCCTTTGTATCCTTTTGAACCATCTTCTGTGGAAACTATAACTTTCCAGCCAAGTTTTTTGAATTTATCTAAACACAACAAATCTTTTTTTGCACGAGCGCCATAAAATAAAGTTCCCTTGTTTTCCAATTTTGACGCGAGAAAATAAACCGAAGCTATTCCCGTTCCGCCGGCAACTATTACAGGATAATAATCTTGAAAAAATTTTGAAGTATACTCGTGGCAAGAAACTGGATAACCGCTGCCAAGAGGACCCAGCATTGAAATTTCACCGGTTTTAATTTCAGAAAGTTTTCTTGTGCCTTCTCCAGCAATTTTATATAAAAATGAAATTATACCATCTATGGCATTGTGAATACTTATGGGACGACGCAAAAAAACACCCGGTACGGAAATCATAAAAAACAAACCGGGAGCGCATGCTTTAATTACGTCATTTCCAGCATCAACATTCAGTTCAAAATATCCGCCGCAAACTTCTTTATTGGAAATGATTTTATAGCTTTTATCAAAACGTTTATTCATAGAAAAGGCGCCATACACCGCTAGGCTGTGGGATAAAATTGTCCATTTGCCGCCACACATCTTTAAAAATGAGAATTACTTTATCTCTCGTAAACTATATTTCCGCCGACTATCGTCATAACTGCGCCGCCTGTAAATTTTCTTCCAATAAAAGGCGAGTTTTTGCTTTTGGAGATTATGCTTTCTTTCGTAAATTCATACGAATATTCCATATCTATAATTGTGATGTCCGCAATACTTCCTGTTTTTAAAGAACCCCTGTCTTCAAGATTAAAAATTTTCGCGGGATTTACAGTTATTTTAGCTATCGCTTCATTTAAACTTAAGATTTTTGAGGCTACAAGTTCATTTAATATAAGGCTTAACATCGTCTCAAATCCTATTATTCCAAAAGGCGTCAAATCAAACTCTCTGTTTTTTTCTTCTTGAGTATGTGGAGCATGGTCTGTTGCAATACAATCTATAGTGCCGTCGGCAAGTCCTGCTTTTATGGCTTCCACATCTCTTTTTTCCCTCAGCGGAGGATTCATTTTCGTATTTGCGTCATATACTTTTACTACATCGTCCGTCAAGGTAAAATAATGAGGACATGTTTCTGCAGTAACGTTTATACCTTTCTTTTTTGCCTGTCTTACAAGTTCAACAGACCCCTGCGTAGAAACATGGGCTATGTGCAGATAGCCTCTGGTAAGCTCGGCAAGCATTATGTCGCGACTTACCATTACTTCCTCAGCTTGTCTTGGAATTCCCCTCAAGCCTAGTATCATCGAATTTCTTCCCTCGTTCATGACGCCGTTCCTGCTCAACTCTTTATCTTCGCTGTGAGAAATCACCGGAAGCTTAAACATTTTTGTATATTCTAAAGTGCGGCGCATTATCTGCGAGTTAGACACAGGAAGACCGTCGTCGCTTATTGCCACGATTCCTGCTTTTTTCAAAACTCCGATTTCTGAAAGCTCTTCTCCGTTTGATCCTTTAGTAGCGCAGCCTATCGGAAAAACATTTATCGCTCCTTCCTTCTGGGCTTTCAGCAAAATGAATTCAACCGTAGGAGCATTATCTATCACGGGTTTTGTGTTCGGCATACAAAAAACTGTCGTTATGCCTCCTTTTGCCGCCGCACGCGTACCTGTTTTAATGGTCTCTTTTCCTTCATGACCGGGTTCTCTCAAATGAGCATGGACGTCTATAAGGCCGGGAACAGCAATTTTGCCTCTTCCATCAACAATTCTGTTTGCTGCATCAGTAAGATTTGAAACTATTTTGCCGTTTTCAATAAACAAATCTTCAACCGAATCTTTATTTTGGGATGGATCGACTATTCTTATATTTTTAATTTGAAGACGCATTTTTTTTCACCTTTGTTGGTTTTAAAAGATATAAAACTGCCATTCTCACGGCGATCCCATTTGTAACCTGTTCATTAATCACGGCATTTTGGCTGTCAGCCACATCGGATGAAATTTCTATTCCTCTGTTCATGGGGCCCGGGTGCATTACCATAACCCCGGACTTGGCTTTTGCAAGCCTTTCTTTCGTAAGCTGGTAAAGTTCAACGTATTCGTGCACCGAAGGAAACAAATTTTCCTGCTGGCGTTCAAGCTGTATTCTTAAAATATTTACTACATCTGCTTCTTTTATCGCTTCATCCAAATTATAATGAACTTTAACTCCAAGTCCTTCTATCTGTGGCGGTATCAGCGTCGGAGGTCCTGCAACGGCCACTTCGGCGCCCATTTTTGTCAAGGCCCAAATATTCGATTTTGCCACTCTTGAATGCAAAATGTCGCCCACCAAAAGAATTTTTAAACCTTCTATTCTTTTTTTCTTTTCATACATCGTATATAAATCCAGCAAGCCCTGCGTCGGGTGTTCGTGAAAACCATCTCCCGCGTTAATTATCGATGCACTGAGATTACGAGCCAAAATATCAGGCGTTCCAGCCATTGAATGCCTTATTATTATATAGTCGGCTTTCATAGCTTCCAGAGTTTTGCCAGTATCTATAAGGCTTTCGCCTTTTACGACGCTTGAAGCGCTGACAGAAATGTTTACGACATCGGCGGATAATCTCTTTGCCGCTATTTCAAATGATGTTCTTGTTCTTGTTGAAGGTTCATAAAAAAGAGTTACTACTGTTTTGCCGATTAAAGTGGGCGCTTTTTTTACCGATCTTGTGAAAAGACTTTTAAAAGGTTTTACCGAATCCAATACCGTCTGAAAATCTTTTTTGTCCAAATGTTCCAAACCAAGCAAATCTTTGCGGTTAAGAGACATAATCAGTCCTTTTTCTATTATTTTATAGTTATTACTCTATCTTCTTTGTCTGTTTCGCAGCATTCGACTTTAATATTTTCTTTGCTGAGACAACGAACTCCCACATAATTCGCTTCTATCGGAAGTTCTCTGTATCCTCTGTCAACTAAAACGGCAAGCTGAATGGATTTTGGCCTTCCGAAATCCATAAGCACATCAAGCGCCGCTCTTACAGTCCTTCCCGTGTACAGAACATCATCAACTAATACGATGTTTTTTTTACTTATGTCAAAAGGAATAACTGTGTCTTTTATGATAGGCATGTCAGAGCCGAAATCGTCAATATCGTCTCTGTAAAGCGTGATATCAAGCGTGCCGAAAGGAATTTTTAATTCTTCAGATAAAGAAAGTTTTGTTATTTCTGAAATAATTCTTTTTGCTATGATAACGCCTTTGTTATGAATTCCCACTATCGCCAAATCTTTTGAATTTTTATTTTTCTCAATAACTTCTTTTGAAATTTTTTCTATGGCTTTTTGAAATGTTCCAGCATTTAATATAATTTCCGACATTTTATTTTTTAATACCTTCCATATATTTTTCTATTCCATCTTTCCGAAGCTTTAAATCCTCTCTTATAACGGCTTCGGACTGCTTTCTTTTATATTCTATAAGTTTTTCTTTCAGTCCGTCATCAGACACGGCAATAATCTGAGACGCAAGAATCGCAGCATTTATAGCTCCTGCTTTTCCCACTGCCATGCAGGCCACGGGAACGCCTTTAGGCATCTGAGCTATGGCAAACAAAGCGTCCATGCTTGCAAGATTTTTGTTTTCCATAGGCACACCTATTACGGGAAGAACAGTTTCTGCAGCGACAACGCCTGGCAATGCAGCTGCCATACCGGCTGCCGTTATGAAAACTTTTACTCCAGAGCTTTCAGCGCCTCTAACACATTGTTTTAAATGTTCTGTGGTTCTGTGTGCTGACGCAATATTTAGACTGTACGACAAGCCGAACTCTTTAAGTGTTTTTACCATTTCTGTTATTACCGGAATGTCCGAACTAGAACCCACAATTATTGCAACGTCAATTCTATTTTCCATTTAAAGCTCTCCGAGCTATGTCTTTTCTGTAATGCATATTTTCAAAAGATATAAGTTTCACCTGCGAATAAACTTTGTCTATCGCTCTTTTTATATCACCCGCTGCTGACATAACTCCCAGAACTCTTCCTCCGCAGGTAATGGTCTTCCCATTTTCAATTTTTGTGCCAGCGTGAAAAATTATAGTATCTTTGTCTTTAACATCTTGAAGCCCTTTTATTTCAAAGCCGCTTTCAAATTTCCGCGGGTATCCACCGGAAGCAAGAACGACACACACTGTGGTTTCTCTTTTCCATTTAATTTCTATTTTTGAAAGCTCTTTATTTAAAATAGCCATACATATATCTGACAAATCGCTGTCAAGCAAAGGCAGTATCACCTGTGTTTCTGGATCGCCAAAACGGCAGTTAAACTCCAAAACATACGGTTCACCATCGTTTATTATCACTCCTACATATAAAATTCCTTTGTATTGCAAACCTTCTTTTTTTATTCCTTTGATAACTTTTTTTATTATGCTCTCTTCAATTTTTTTATTTAATTCAGCTGCTGCCAAAGGAGCCGGAGCGTAAGCACCCATTCCACCGGTATTTGGTCCTTCGTCATCGTCGTTTATTCTTTTATGATCCTGTGAAGCAGGCATCATCGAATAAGAAATGCCATCGGTAAAAATCAAATATGAAAGTTCCTGACCGCTTATATATTCCTCAATAATAATATTCGTTCCTGCATCGCCTAAGATTTTGTCGTTCATCATCTGCTTTACGGCATTTTCTGCTTCTTTGCGTCCGTTACAGATATAAACGCCTTTACCCGCAGCAAGACCGTCGGCTTTTATAACTATCTTTTTATCTTTATCGTGCAAGGAAAGAAAATCTATAGCAGCGGCGGTATTTGTAAATTTGTTAAATCGAGCCGTAGGAATATCGTATTTATTCATAAATTCTTTGGAAAAGATTTTGCTTGACTCAAGCATTGATGCCTGTTTGGAAGGACCTACTATTTTCAATCCCCTTTCTTCAAAATAATCCACGATTCCAAGCGACAAAGGAATTTCTGGTCCTACGAATGTAAAATCAATATCGTTGTTCCGAGCAAAATTCGCAAGATTTTCAAAATCATTTACATTTATATTGACGATTTCCGCAATTTCAGAGATTCCGCCGTTTCCGCAGGCACAGTATAGTTTTTCGACTTTTTCGCTTTTTACAAATGACTGGCAGAGAGCATGCTCTCTGCCGCCAGAACCTATAACTAAAACTTTCATCTATAACTCCTGAAGATAAGAAGCTTGGATGGCTTAGAAACTTCGTAACAGTTCTGTCTTTGCCGCAGCTAGACGACTTCCAAACTTATAAACATCGTATCTTCTAAAATATGTACTTATCAAAAAATTTAACTATGAGCATAAACATCAAAAAAGCCATTATCATTGTCATTATCATAGCTTTCCAATTTTGATTTATCATGGCAGAAATTTTGTTGCTGCCGCTTTTTCTATCACGTATTTCAAAAGCATACTTGTTGCGAATCTCTTTACTGAGATCCGCATACTCAGTAAAATCTTCGCAAGAATCATTTTCTGTCATCCATTTTCTTTTGGCCATACAAAAAATTCTTCCGTTTCCGTTGTCATCCAAACTGTTATCGCCTTGAAATAAACAATTTATGCAATAACCCATGATTCCGCCTTTTATATTATTTAACAAAATTTACAGCATTTTGAAATATTACTTTTCCCCAGCCGAACTCCCCATCAGAACCTTCTCTTGCGGGATGTTGTAAGGCGTAAACATATCTTTCGGGGTGAGGCATAAGCCCAAAGATATTTCCCTTTTTATTGCATATACCTGCAATCTTCTGTGCCGAACCGTTCGGGTCTAAAGGATAGTCTGGCTCATTTCCATTTTTTGTACAATATTTAAAAACTATTTGATTGTTTTTATAAAGTGCATCTAGCAGCTTTTTATCCGAAACAACAAACTTGCCTTCTCCATGAGCTACTGGCAGATTGATAATATCAATAATATTTTTTGTCCACAGACAGATTGATTCGCCTTTATTATTTTTCTGCGGCTTTAAATAAACCCAACGGCATTCAAATTTATCTGAATCATTATATGAAAGCGTTGAAATCTGTTCAAATATTTCGGGATAGGGAAGCAGCCCCATTTTTACTAAAACCTGAAAACCATTGCAAATGCCTATTATGGGTTTTCCGCTTAACGCGAATTTTTTAATTTTGTCACCTAGTCCACTTTTTACTTCGTTTGCAAGTATTTTTCCGGAAGCTATATCGTCTCCGTAAGAAAATCCTCCTGGAAAAGCTAAAATATCGTATTCAAAAATTTTATCTTTTTTTTCAATCAAAGTGTTTACGTGAATCCTTTCTGCTAAAGCACCGCAAAGCTCAAAGGCCGACTGTGTCTCATAATCGCAGTTCGTCCCCGCCGTTCTTAAAATTAATGCTTTAACTTTTTTCATATTTTGTTTTCCTTGTACTATGATCTAACTTACACAAAATCACGTATCCATCCGCCAAACAAAAAATGCCGCATCTTAGCACACTACTTATCAAAGTTTTAATGCCAGTTTATAGTATTTCTCCAACAGTTTAATAATCTTTCGCTTCTTTCTTTTATTTTTATTTTTTCTTTTGCACTCTCAAAAATTACTTTGCCGTCTTGTCCTACAAAACCGACTTTAGAAACGGCACAGTCTTTAAATAACATCTTTATTCTTTCAATGTTTTCATTTTTTACTTCTATAATAAATCTGCCGTTGCTTTCTGAAAACATGATTTCAGTATGAGTCATTTTGCCGATTGTCAAAATTTTATCTATATCAATATATGCACCTTTTTGCCCGGCAAAAGCCATTTCGCATATCGCCGCGGCAAGACCGCCTTCACTTGTATCGTGACAGGCTTCAATTAAGCCTTTGTTTATAGCCATATGAATTTTTTCCATTATAATTTTCGATTCTTTAGGATAGACGGACGGGATTACACCGTATCTTATTTTATTGATTTTTGAAAATACCGAACCACCTAGTTCATTTCTTGTATAGCCCAAAATAAAAATAGAGTTTGCACCCTCTTTAAAAGGCATTGTTACGGTATTTTCAACATTTTCGATAACGCCTATTGCCGAAATTAAAAGCGCGGGCGGTATAGAATATTTTTTGCCGCCGATAGAGTACTCGTTGTGCAGGCTGTCTTTTCCCGATATAAATGGAACGCCGAATGCCTTTGACATATCGTAACAGGCATTTGCAGCTCTTACAAGACTTCCTAAAATTTCAGGCTTGTTAGGGTTTCCCCAGCAAAAATTGTCTAATACTGAAATTTTATTAATGTCTGCACCGACGGCTACGGCGTTTCTCAAAGCTTCTTCGACAGCGGAAGCTGCCATTTTATACGTATTTATTTTTCCGTACCAAGGATTTAATCCGTTGGAAAGCACAACTCCTTTTTTTGTCCCTTTGACAACAGTATAAGGCCAAATAACAGCTGCGTCGCCGGGACCTGAAACTTCAATACTGTTTCCCTGTAAAGGTTTTATTACGGTTTGCCCCTGAACTTCGTGATCATATTGTCTTATAATCCATTCTTTAGAACAGACGTTTAAATCCGCTAAAACCGCTTTTAAGGATTTTAAAAGTTTTGCTGAATTAAATTTTACAGGTTTTTGCTTGTTTTCCTGTTTTACTTCATATACCGCAGGTCTTATAGGTTTTGGCACGCCGTTATGCAAAAAGTCCATACTCATATCGGCTACTACTTTACCGTTATACGTGAGAGTAAGTCTTTTGTCACCGATAAATTCGCCGATAAAAGTCGCCTCTACGTTTTCTTTTTCAAAGATTTCTTTTATTTTCTTTTTGTTTTTCTGTGGCACGGCAAAAACCATTCTTTCTTGTGCCTCGGAAATCCAAATTTCCCAAGGGCTTAAGCCCTCGTATTTTAAAGGAACTCTTTCTAGTGCAATTTTTACTCCAGTTTTTTCTCCAAGCTCGCCAACAGCGCTTGAAAGTCCGCCTGCACCGCAGTCGGTAACAGCTCTGTATAAACCCAAATCACGAGCTTTAAGCATTGTGTCTAAAACTTTCTTTTCAATTATGGGATTTCCTATTTGAACCGCGCTGACATCAGATTCTTTATCAAGCTGAACCGAAGAAAAAGTAGCACCGTGAATGCCGTCACGGCCCGTGCGTCCGCCTACAACTAAAACCAAATCCCCAGATTTTACTTTTTTATTAATCATCGTTTTAGGAATTATGCCGGCGGTTCCGCAATAAACTAAAGGATTTGCTATATATCCGTCGTCAAAATAAACCGAGCCGTTGACGGTAGGTATGCCCATGCGATTTCCGTAATCTCTGACTCCTGAAACTACGCCCTTTGCTATTCTTTTAGGATGGTGCATTCCTTCGGGGACGCAGGAAGGTTTTGTATCTGGATTTCCAAAACAAAATACATCGGTATTTGCCACAGGCTTTGCGCCAAGCCCGGCGCCTAAAATGTCTCTGATAACTCCACCTATGCCAGTGGCTGAACCTCCATAAGGCTCTAATGCCGACGGATGATTATGCGTTTCAACTTTAAACGCCGCTCCATTTTTATCGTCAAACTCTATAATGCCCGCATTATCTTTAAACACGGACAAACACCATTTTTTATTAAGTTCTGCGGTAGCTTTAAAAATTGTCTCTTTGAGAAAGTTATTATAAATCTTTTTGCTCTTTTTACCGCCTTGAATTTGAGTATATTCAATAATGCCCGTAAGCGTTTTATGCTTACAATGCTCACTCCATGTCTGTGCAATGGTTTCAATTTCTACATCAGTTGGATTTCTTTTTAGTTTTTTGAAATAATTTTGAATGGTTTTCATCTCTTCAAGAGAAAGAGAAAGAACATTCCTATCGCTAAGATTCATAAGCTGTTTATCAGATAGATTTAAAATTTCAATAATATCGCAGTTCATTTTATTTTATATTCCTGAATTAGCGTATTGGCAAGTAACTTCATAGCTATATTGTCCAGAACAGATTTAGAAACCTTTCCGTAAATATAATATTTATGTCCAGTTTTAACGACAATGTCTTTATTTATTCCCAAATCTTTTACAGCTTTTATAACGCTTTCAGCAACAGTATCGGTTACGCCTTTTTTAAACCATACTTCAATAATTGCCATTTCTGCATTATGCAAAATTCCGTCTTTTACCACATTATGACTTTCTGTTATTTTATCACTTAAAAGTTCTGAAGCTATAATTCTTGCCTGCGTTGCGTCAATTTGTCCATCAATTTTATATAGTGGAGAATATTCCACTTTGTTTACGCATTTAAATCCAAGCTGTAAAATTTCGCGGCAAATATGTTCTCCGCGAACATTTTTAAAACCATCTTTTGGAAAAATTTCTATTTCATACATTTAAAATTTCCTGCCCGTAAGTTTTTCATAAGCATCCATATATTTTTCCATAGTTTTTTCAACCACTTCGGACGGAAGTTCGGGAGGTGAGGAAGCCTTGTCCCATTTTATGCGTTCGAGATAATCTCTTACGTATTGTTTATCCAAACTATCCTGTGATTTTCCCATCTGGTATTTGTCAACTTCCCAAAAGCGCGAAGAGTCTGGAGTAAAAATCTCATCTATCAAAATTAATTTATCGTCATAAAATCCAAATTCAAGTTTAGTGTCGGCAAGAATTATACCTTTTGATATAGAATAATCGCTTACCTTTTTATAAAGTTCAATAGAAAATTTTCTGAGATTGTCTGCCGTATCTTTGCCTACTCTTTTGACTGTTTCTTCAAAAGATATGTTTTCGTCATGTCTGCCGCCTTCTTCTTTACTTGAAGGAGTGAAAATGGGTTCCGAAAGTTTTGACGATTCCTGCAAACCGTCTTGAAGGTTTATTCCGCATACAGTCTTTGATTTTTGATATTCTTTCCAGCCTGATCCCGCAAGGTATCCCCTGACTATACATTCAATATCTATCCTGTTTACTTTTTTGACTATCATCGCCCTGTCGCGAAGATATCCATAGTGTTTAAGTACAGCAGGAAAATTATCAAAATCACCTGTTATTATGTGATTTGGAAGTATTCCCTGAACAAAATTAAACCAAAACATTGAAAGTTTGTGCAAAACTTTTCCTTTGTTTGGGATTAACGTAGGAATGATGTAGTCAAAAGCAGATATTCTGTCCGAAGCGACAATTAAATAATTTTGTCCCAAATCATAAACATCTCTGACTTTTCCCTTATGGACTAATGGAAGATTTACGGGTTCTTTGCCGCTTATCATTGATTGTTCCTTTAAATATAATTTTTAAAATTATATAACTTTCAGATTGATTTTTCAACAAAAACTTCAATTTTTATATTATTCAGATATTTTACCACTGTCAAAAATTTTTAGTTAAAACTTTAAAGCTATTAAAGTGCATCCAAAAAACTACTTAAATCTTCTCGGGTGTCTGACATCCTTGCCATGCACCATAAAAATAACATCTTCACATATATTTGTTGAATGGTCGCCTATTCTTTCAAGGCTGCGCGCAACTTGAATTAAATCAATGGCTCTTTGTATGGTATCTGGATCAGAGGATTTTGTCATATATTTTTTTAAATCCGTAAAAATTCTATCTTTTAAATCGTCAACTTCATCATCTTTTTCCAAAACTGCTTTGGCAAGTTTAACATCGCTGGTATTAAAAGCTCTAATACTATCTTCAACCATCTGTTTGACGATATCTGCCATTTTTGGAATATCTATCAAAGGCTTTAAATCAGGATATTTAATTAAATCCAGTGATATTTCACTTATGTTTACAGCTTCGTCACCCATCCTTTCTAAATCACTGTTTATTCTCATGGCTGAAGTTATAAATCTTAAATCAGTACCGACAGGTTGATTTAAAGCTATAAGCTTTAAACATTTATCATCAATTACAATTTCTTGTATATTTACTTCTTTTTCAAGCCCAAAAATCCTATCTGAAAGTTTTGGATCTCTTAAAACAAGCTGGTCTATGGTAGCTTTAATCATCTGCTTGACTAATTCAGCCATATCAACAAGACGTGTCTGTAAATCGTTCATTTCCATATCAAAATGCCGCATAACTCCTCCTTATCCAAATCTCCCGCTGACATAATCATCAGTCTGCTTGTGGGAAGGATTGGTAAATATTTTTTCCGTTTTATCAAATTCTATCAGTTCGCCCAAAAGCATAAACGCTGTGTCTTCGGAAACTCTCGCCGCCTGCTGCATATTGTGAGTTACTATTACTATCGTATATTTCTCTTTAAGAACAAGCATCAGTTCTTCTATACGCTGTGTCGAGACAGGGTCTAAGGAAGAACAAGGTTCATCAAGCAAAATTATATGCGGCTTAACCGCGATAACGCGCGCTATGCACAGTCGCTGCTGCTGTTCAAGGCTTAAGTCCAAAGCGGAACGTTTTAACTTGTCTTTTATATCGTTCCATAATAAAACGTCTTCTAAACTTTTTTGAACGGTCTCATCTATTACGCTTTTTTTTGAAGCGATGCGATTGACTTTTAACCCAAATGCGACGTTTTCATATACGGAAATTGGAAACGGATTAGGACGCTGAAAAACCATGCCGACATTTCTTCTTAACGCGTCTATATCCGTTCCTCCATTATATATATTTTTTCCGCCTATTATTATTTTTCCTTGCGTGCGTACGCCTTCTATAGTGTCGTTAATTCTATTGATAGAACGCAAAAGCGTGGACTTGCCGCAGCCCGAAGGTCCTATCATAGCTGTAATTCTTTTTTCAGTAATTAAAATGTTAATATTTTTTAAAGCCTGAAAATCAGTATAATAGAGATTAAAATTTTTTATGTCTATTTTTGACAATTTTTTACTCCCGTATGCAAGTCACCTGAGTTTGATTGTTGCCCTCAAACAACGACATTCTTATCATTTTGCGTCAAAGACTTAAATATTTTTCTTTTATCTTTTTATAAAAATCCACATCAAAGTTTTGTTTTGATAATTCACATTGCATCCCAAACAGCAATTCTCTTTTTATTATATTCTTGTGACAAGGGCTTCCACAATGCGTTTCACAAATAATAAAATCCCATTCTTTTTCGTTTGTCATATCGCTTGTTCCTAATCATTTATTTTTCTTCATTATAAATAAATATTTAAATCCTCTAAGATAAAAGTTAAATCTGCGCGCGCGATTATGCCATAAACTTGTATTTGACGTCTGATTATGTCTTGTCAGACAGACAATATCCATTGGATCAAAATATTTTTCTAATCTCTGCCATAATATAAAACCTGTAGGAGTAAACTTTTTCTTTATCCACTGGTCGGCTATTACCCAGCCCATTACTTTATTTGGTTTTAAAATTCTTGCTATCTCAGCAATAACTTTTTCTAATTCATCATAGAAATTTACAGATTCGCAAGAAATCTTGCCTATACATCTTTTATCGTTTGAATATGCAATATTATTAGAGTATGGAGAATCTATAAATACAAAATCCACAGAATTATCTTTTAATGGAATCTTACGAGAATCATTTTTAATCACATCATTTCTTACAATATTCAAATCAAAACCAATAACTCTTCTTTTTAATTCTTTTGCAACGTCTATTGTCGTTCCACTGCCGCACATAGGGTCAACAACTAAATCTCTTTCTTTTGTATATCTTTGCAATAAATTCCAAATTACAAAAGCTGGAGTTACTCCATTATATTTATTATTCCCGTGCGCTATCCTGCCGTAATTTTGTCTTGGAAAATCCCAAAGTGTTGTAGATTCTATAATTAAATCTTTTTTATCTTTCATTTATTGTCTTTTTTAAATCTTCTATAAACTTGTCAAATGTTTTCACTTTATCCGTTTCTTCAATTGGGTGTTCGCTTAAGACATAACCGCCGTCCGTATCTATTTCAACAATAGCTTTTCCTTTCTTTTTTCCATCATTATACCTCAGAGTTTGATCTTCATCTAATGTAATAAAATATACTTTGACGTTTTTTGTTAGATTATCTTCAGATAATTTAAGTTTCCAATATCCAGTTTGAGCTATTCTTTCTCTTAACGTTACCTTAATTGACAATACGGCGATGACTTTGCTGTTGTTAGGGTTATATATGACAATATCAACGTCTGGCAAATGTAATCCGAATTTACCATAATCAATAGATAAATTTCTTTTTACTTTTGCAAGTTCATCTGACATTTTAGAAGCAAATTTTCTTTCCAAAGTATTGCCATTTATAGTTTTTAGACCTATGCTCTCAATCTCTGAAATAATGATATACTCTATTAACTTCTCAAGATTTTTACCTTTAAACGCTCTCCAAGATTGCTCATGGTCATCGCCAAAAAAATCTTTTAAATGTTGTTCTTTTGCTTTTGATAAAATTTTTGAAATATACCGATATGCTTTATTGCCATATTCTTTTTTTGTATCTTCATAAAGGCTAACTAAATCTTTAAATTCCATTATTATTTCTCCATAATTAAAATATATTCTGTTGGATAAATCATTTTTTTATTTACAGTATTCAAACTTGCAAATTTTCCTGTATTTTCATCTCTGATTGAAGGTAGATTTTTTGAAGGTATTTCTCGTTTAATAATATCAATTATTTTAAATCCAAGATTTAATAATTGTTCTGTAAAAACTTCAGCGTTTAAGACCTCAACTCTTTTCAAACTTGTATTTCCTATCACAATACAAGTTTTTCCGCCTTTCTTTAACATTCTTTTCATTTCAACAAAAACTTGATTCATATCGCTAAAATATTTTGAGACCTCTTTAGCCGTTTTCTTATCTTGCTGCACTAAATTTTCAACTGTCTGTTCGGCAAGAATACTATTGAGATTTATTTTGTTCTCATCACAATATGAAGTGCCTATAAAGATTTTACGAAAATCGCTTAAATCTTTCGCATATCCAAACCACAATGTGCTTAACTGATGCAAATCTGCATATTCATAAGAAGTTACATACGGAGGAGAAGTGACAATTAAATCAACAGAGTTATTTTTCACAGGAATTTTTCTTGCATCGTTACAGCTAACCTGAGAACTTAAATTAGAAAAAGATTTTTTTTGTAATAAAGTATAAAGATTCTGATTGCCGCGCGTCATCATCTTTACTTGTTTATAAAAAGTCGGTATGGGGTTTGACGGTATTTTTGTAAAATCTCTTGTAGGTTTATTACTTTTTTGCATCCATATAGAACAGTTTTTTAAAATATTAGAAAAAGCGCAATAAAAAAAATCCTTTATATCCTTTTCTCTAATTTCAGATATTTTAGACAATATAAACGCAAGCTCTTTTTTCTCTTCATATCTAAACCAGTAATCTATCCTATCATGCGCTGGTAATTTTATATATATTTTTTCATTATATAAAGCAAGTTTATCTTTTAAAATGTTAAATTCTATTTCAAGTTTTTTAGGTTCAATAACGGTCATTTTAGACTTAGCAATTAAAGTGGCAACTGGATTTATATCCACTCCTAAAGAATTTCTACCCATCACTTTTGCTTCAAGCACAGTTGTCCCGCATCCGCCAAAAGGATCAACTACAAAATCGCCTTCTTTTGTATATTGTGTTATCAATCTAGAAACAACCTGAGGAATAAATTTTGCAGGATAGCGATGATAGCCATGCGTAATATATGTGGTATCTTTTCTAGTCGCATTTGAAAAAGACCAAGAGTAATCAATTTCAACTTTAGAATAAATATCCTTTATCCTATTAATGATGTTACTTTCTTCAATACGATTTTTATAATCATAGGAAACAATCATTTGCGACATATAATTTTCACCATTATCAGAAACAAAAAATTCATTTTTTGACTCTTTATTTTCCTTATATTTAACCGACTTCTTTTTTTTCATATAATCCTAACCTTTAAAATTCTTTTAATCATTTTCGTTTATGCAAGACAATATATTTTCTCTATCCAAACCTGCCCGTTATATAGTCTTCCGTTTGTTTTTCTTTTGGAGCTACGAATAGTTCGCCTGTTTTTCCTATTTCCACAAGTTTTCCCATTAAGAAAAATGCCGTTCTGTCGCCTACGCGTGAGGCTTGCTTTACATTGTTTGTAACAAGAATTATAGTATATTTCTCTTTAAGCTCAACCATCGACTCTTCAACTTTGGCCGTTGAAATAGGATCTAATCCCGAACATGGTTCGTCAAACAAAATTACTTCGGGATTAATGGCTAAAATACGGGCTATACAAAGCCTTTGCTGCTGCCCGCCTGACATTTTCATCGCAGAAGAATTAAGTCTGTCTTTTACCTCCACCCAAAGAGAAGCATCTTTTAAAGCTTGTTCTACTACATTGTCCATGTCGCTTTTTTTTGAAATAAGCCCAAGCCTTTTTGGAGCGTAAACTATATTTTCATAAATACTCATAGGAAGAGGTATGGGCATAGCAAAAAGCATACCAACGCGCTTTCTTAATTTTTCGGTGTTCATATGAAAAATATTTTCATCGTCAAGATAAACCGCACCTTTGCGTGAATAATTAGGGTCAAAATCGTTCATTCTGTTAAGCGTGCGCAAAAATGATGTTTTTCCTGAATTTGCAGGTCCAATAATAGTCAATATTTCGTTTCGGGCAACGTTAATATTGAGTCCTTCAAGCGCAAGTTTGCCGTTATAAAAACAACTCAAGTTTTCAACTTTTATTTTGTCGGGCATTTTTTTCTCGTTTGCGTTTATTAAACTTATAATTTGAATTTAGCCTTTCTTTGCTCTTCAAACAGCATTTGCTGACATTGAACATCAGAATTGCTATAATTCTTTCTTAATTTTAATTTGTATTTTTCTTCTATCTTGCCGTTATTGTTTAATCTGTCTATTATCATATCGTAATACTTTGTATGCAATTCGCTTGAAATGAAATTTCGCTTTAATTGTTTACATAAAATAATTTCTGAACCTGAACCGCCAAAAAGTATCTGCACGACATCGTTTTCTTTAGTAGCCGCCTTTATAAGCGTTTCAACAAGTTTCAGCGGAATTTGGCAAGAATGAAAAGTCTTGTCTTTTGAAACGTTTTTTACTAAATCAAAATACCACCAAGAATAAGGCATACGGCCTGACGACCCTTCTGAAATTCTTTGCAGTATTCTCTTATCCGTCGGGTTTTGGTAAGGAACAGCCACTTGCTCTTTATAGAATTTATTGCTTTTTGATTTTGTGGCATGCAGAATTGAACGATGAGCCGTAGTAAACTTTTTATTTGACATCCCTACATTACTGTTGTACACCCAAACATAATCATTAACGCTAAAAGCTTCATCGTCTAAATATTTAACGCGTAAATACGCATTTTGTTTGGGGTAATTCATCATAAATAAATTGCCTTCGGGCTTTAAAACGCGCATACTTTCGCGTGTCAACTCAATATACCACTCAATATATTCATTCCATCTCCTAGTATAATTTTTACCATTATAATTTATACCGACATTATAATCAGGATCGCCGTAAATCATATCAACACTGTTATCCTGCAGCCTTTTCAACGTCAAGAAAACATCTTCGTTGAAAACTTGGTTTATTATTTTATTCATTTTCAAACTCTTTTCTTTTTAAACGATATTCTCTCTTTTTTATCAATTTAATGCTTGTAATATCCAATGGATTATCAAATGTATAATTATATAATCTTACTATTGAACTTCCATTATTTTTGCGCCTAACAAGATAACAAGCGGTAAGTTTTCGGATATTTAATTTGTTATTTTGCTTTAAATCATAATAATACCTGAAAGGATTATATATTTGATATATATTAAAATTTTTCAGCCATTTTGACGAAGCGTTTTTTCCTTCGCAAACGGTAATATACCCGTCGTATTCCAAAGTCATATCTATTTCAATTTGCAAGTTATGGAAAGACAATTTTTCTCTGTCCATAAAATAATCAAACGATATTCCCCTTTTTCTCTCGCTATTATACATTTTAGGAACAATACCGACATAATCCTGATATAAAAAATCATGTATTATACGGTGATTGTTTACTAAAGAGAAAATACCTGACTCCGAAACAGAAAAATCGTTTAATATGCTTGGTCTATACTGCCATTCTACTATTTCATTGTCGGTTATTTCTTCAAAACTATGATATATTTTGGATATGCCTTTAATAAATTTATGTTTTCCGTCTCCCAAGTGAGCTATAAAATAATTTTGTTTTACAATACTGTCGGGCAATTTTGAAATATCGTCAATCTTTGTCATATCATATGGATTTGTGCTTGAGCCGAGTTTTTTAACGACATCTTTTACCAAATCATTGTCAAAGACAAAATTATTTCTTTTAACGCATACTTTAAATAATTTTTCTATAATTTGTTTTTTAGACATTTTATTTTTAGTTCTCTAAAAAAAATATAAGCCGCTGTAAATTTTACCATTTTCTTGTTTTTCTAAAATAAATTCTTGCCACTATCGCAATTAAGCTCATACTTAAAACCATCATTAATAAAACCAAAGCCGTGCCGAAAATTATATTTTTTGGCATATTGGGTATTTGCGTTGAAATAATATACAAATGATACGGCAAAGCCATAACTTGGTCGTATATAGAATTTGGCATATGCGGAACGTAAAACGCGGCGGCGGTAAATAATATCGGAGCAGTCTCGCCTGAAATTCTTGCTATGCTTAAAATTGCGCCCGTTAAAATTCCCGGCAATGCGTTTGGTAAAACTATGTGTCTTATTGTCTGCCATCGGCTTACGCCTAAAGACATGCTCGCTTCCCTAAAAGAGTGAGGAACACTGCTTAACGCTCCGCGCGCGGTAGTGATTATTACGGGAAGTTCCATAATTGAAAGAGTCAATGCTCCCGCGATAATTGACACGCCAAGCTTCATAAACATTACAAAAATTCCAAGCCCAAACAAGCCGTAAACCACAGAAGGAACGCCCGCAAGATTTACTATAGCAAGTTTTATTATTCTTGTAAGCATGTTATCTTTTGCATATTCGTTTAGATATATTGCCGCGCATACCCCTATTGGAAGCGTTAAAGAAATTGCGCACAGCACAATGCAAAGCGTGCCGACAATAGCTGGAAAAATCCCACCCCCGCGCATACCGTCTTGCGGCATTGAAGTTAAAAATTCCCACGTAATTGCCGACACACCGTTTTTAATAATTATGTAAATTATTATTGTTACAGGAGTAATTACAAGAAGCGTCGCCAAAAATAAAAGCGCATAAGATATTTTCTGTGATAATTTCGGACTTAACTTAAACAATAGTTCCTCTTGATATAAATGTAAATAGACAAACTACAAATATTCCCTAAATATATGTTATTTTAAACGTTTTGCGCCAAGATTTATTGATGCTGTATTATAATTATCTTTTTTATAGCTGCAACGAGTCGCAGCAGCAACAGTATAATATTCGTCTTGTTCTTTGGAAATAAAATTTTTCCCCGAATTGAAAATCGTCTTAAAATCTATATCTCTTATTGTTCTTATTTTTCCAAGATATACTGAAACGAAACAGCCGTTGACTTTTGTCTGCTCGGCATTAGCAATATTAGTTTGGGAAATTTTTTCATATTTCTTGTCTTGTTCTATGCCTATGTATTTTCTGCCTAATTTTTTTGCCGCGACCGCAGTTGTTCCCGTTCCAACAAATGGGTCAAGCACTATATCATTTTCTTCAGTAGTCATCAAAATCAATCTTTCTAATAAATGGACAGGAAGTTGACAAGGATGCTCGTCTCTTCTTTTTTTATGTCTAATTCTATGTATATCGTTCCAAACATCTGAAATTAAAGGACCAAACCCATGCGCCAACGCTTTTTTACCGCCATAATCTTTCAAAAATTCTTTACAGATTCTACAACGCGGATGCGGCATACGTATATCAAAAAATTTAAAATCCTTATGAGATTTTGATTTTGTATAATATAAAATCCCGTAATGATTAGGAAGCAACGTTTTGCCAAGAGGCACGCTTGGCGAATCCCAGACAATCCAATGTTTAAAATACGCTATTTTATTTAAATGCTGCGAAAGACAAGAAAGCCAACGCGGAATATTATGAACAAAAATCGCCCCTGTAGGTTTTGTAATGCGAACCATCTCGCTTAACCAAATATTACACCAATTTAGATACTCCTGCGTTTCTTTTGCATCGTCATAACGGTTATATTTCTTTTTTAAGTTAAACGGAGGGTCGGCAAAAGTCATATCTACGCAATTATCCGGTATATGTTTTAATATTTTCAAGCAATCGTCGTTAATAATAGTATTCAATAAGGTTTTCAACATTTTTCACTCTTCAAAGCATCGCTTAAAAGTCTCTCAAATCTGTTTAGTTCGTCTTTATGAAAGGTAAAAACGTCTTCATATGCCGTTACCATTCTTTTTAAATCGCCTTTTCTAACATACCACCCTATGCCGTCAATAAAGCCTATAAATTTTGCTTTTGGATAATAAGATTTTATAAGGCTGTCTATAGAAATTTCAGTTTTTGATTTATCGCCCTGCCCTGAAGACGTAGTTGCAAGGAAAGAACTTTCAATTATTATCAAAGGTTTTTTCTTATTTGGTATGATAAAATCCATAGTTCTTTTATTATCGGATGCATTTTTTATTAATTCTCTTAAATCGCCTTTTTCAAAAGATATATTTAAGCAGTTTAATATCTTTTCTATCAATATTTCAGGATTATTTTCTTTCATACCCGAATAACTTCCTTTTTCTTTATATCTTATAATGGTGTCTATCATTTCAGGCAATTCAAATTTTAATTTTGATATGCTTAATTTCTTAAGTTCAAAAAGTGGTATAGTCTTTGCTAAAAATGAAATTGTAGATCCCTCAAAAAATATATTTACAATTCCTTTACGAAAAAAATAATTTTCCTGAATCAATCTTGCAATTTGCGAATCAGACCATTCTTTCAAATTTGACAAGTTTTCTTCTTTAACCCACTTATCTTTATACACTAACTTATCTAATTCTTTGTCTTTGACAACTCTTATAATAGTTATTAATCTTTTAAGAGTTTCATTTGAAAAACCCGTCAAAGCAAGCAACGCCCTTAAGCCGTTTTCCTTTTCTATTAAAAGCTGTTCAAAAAATTCTTTTTTTAACCCTTGAGTTTCAATATCATTTTTTAAAACGAGCAAAATCTCTTTTAACAAATTAATATATCCTTCGTATTTTTCTTCAAACACTGGATTGACAAAATAAAACGTATTTTTACTTATTACCGTTTCAAATTTTATTTTAGACGTCGGTATCATATTAATCCTTTTTAGTAAAAAACAATACATTTTCTTCTTTCATAGAATTGTTTATTCCGCGAATTGGTTTCATCAGATTGTATGTAAAATTAAAACCTGATTTTTTTGTAATATCTATTATTTCAGTCTCTAAACGAACACCCTTTGTTTGAATATCGTTTGTGCCTATAACTATCACAAGCGGCGATTTCTTTTTTAAAACCCTATACATTTCACAAATGGATTTTTGCATTGTATCAAAGTATATTTGTAATTTCTCTTCTGTTCCATGTCCTTGCAGACCTATCATTTGAGAACGCAATAATTCTATGTTTGCGTCAAGGTATCTAAGTTGAGGCTCGTCATTTTTTAAATAGTCAATAGCAAATGAATACGGTGGAGAGGTTATTATTGCGTCAACACTGTTATCTTCAAGCGGCAATTTTAAAGCGTTTCCCTGTAATATCGTACTGTTTCCTATTTTTATATTTAATTTTTTTCTTGCCGCTTGAAAATATTTTATAGTAGCAATATATCGTTCTAAAACTCTTGGGTAAAGTTCGTCTAAAGATGCGGAAGTTCTATTTGCAAAACCAATCGCATCTAAAAATGCCAAAAGCAAAACTTCATAATAAGGCTTGTCTGCATCTTCTTTTTCATTAAAATATTTTGGGACTCTATCTTTGTTTAATTTGTTTAATATTTTCTTAGGATTTGACGATATGTTTTCTAAAATATCGACGTCTAAATTTAGAGCAAAAGTTTTAACTTTACCTATAATCCTACAAAATGGACTTATATCAACGGAAACAGCGTCAATGCCAAGTAAGTTAGCTTCAACAGCTACGGTTGAACTCCCTGCCATTGGATCAAGAACAATATCGCCTTTTTTTACATTTAATATATTTAATAAAGCTCTTATCAACTGCGGATGAAATTTTCCACGATAAGGGAAAAGCCCATGTGTAGCATAACCCGTTGAATATTTACCGCTGAGAAAAAAATTTTTTGTTCTAAAAGAGCTTTCCTTATGAACTTCTTCTAAATTTTGTAAATTGCACATGTTATAATGAGTTGTTTCCACACCGTCAATCAATTTAAAATAAGCGCTTTTTGCAATTAAATCATTTTTTGATAAAGTCTCATATTCCCATAAAGCCAAATCCAGCTCAAAAACTTCATCAGTTCCGTCAATAAGCTGATAATTTTTATTAAAAAGTTTTTCTAATATTGGAGTATGTTTTTTCATATTTATATAGAATATATCTTAAATAACAGCGTATAAAAATTTCTTTTGTCTTCCTTCAATTATTTTTTATTTTTAAACAACATTTGAATAATTAATCGCCATTAAAATTAAACAATTCATTTCCTTTTCTTTTTTCCTAAAATTAAATCTGCTATAAAATTTACTGAAAACGTAATTATAAATAGAGCTAAACCTATTGCAAACAAAGATTTGTAATGCATTCCACCGCGGACAGTTTCGCCCATTTCCGCGGCTATTGTGGCGGTCATTGTTCTTACCGGTTCAAAAATAGAGGAAGGTATGTGCGCGGCGTTTCCCGTTATCATCATCACAGCCATAGTTTCGCCTATCACTCTTCCTATGCCAAGCATTATGGCAGCTATTATACCTGGCATTGCCGCTTTTAAAACTATTCTTCTTATAGTCTGCCAGCGCGTCGCGCCCAAGGCAAGCGCGCCTTCTTTGTATGACCATGGGACGCTGCGTATAGCGTCTTCCGAAATTGTAACTATAGTGGGCATAGCCATAAACGCAAGCATTATAGATCCCGAAAAAGCAGTCAAACCCGTAGGAATATCAAAAACTGTACGGACAAAAGGAACTAACACCACCATACCGACAAAACCAATTACAACGCTTGGCACTGCCGCCATAAGTTCCACGCAGGATTTCAAAACATCTCTTATTCCGGCGGGAGCGATTTCCGAAATATACAAAGCTGCGGCTACGCCTAAAGGTACAGCAATTAAACAGGCCCCGGCCGTAACGTAAATCGAACCTACTATTAAAGCCAAAATTCCGAAATGCGCAGGCTCGGAAGATGGATACCAAAGTTTGCCGAATATAAAATTTAAAATATTGTAATCTTTTAAAAAAGAAACTCCTTCTTTAAGTAAAAATCCAAAAATCAAAACGACAAACACGATAGACAATATGCCGCATAGGAAAATCATTTTTTCTATTATAAAATCAATTATTTTTCTTTTCATAATTTACCGTTAAAATCAAACATTTGCGCTACATCTGGAAGTTTGAAAGAGTATATCGTCGCTCTTTTCATTTTTAAATTTTTCAATCCTGTTTATAGCCGTATTACAATAAAATTCGTCAATATCTATTCCTATATATCTTCTTTCAAGTATCATTGCAGCTAAAAGCGCTGTCGCGCTTCCACAAAACGGATCTAATACGATATGATTTTTATTTGTCGTCAATTCTATAAGAGCCTGCATTAATTTTAACGGTTTTTGCGTAGGATGCAAACCTATATCAGAGCTTTCAGACGCTATATTTATAATATTGTTTGGGCTGCCCGTATATTTTATAAAAGCCTTTTCATTATAAGCTCCGACTTCATTATCAATCATATTGTCCGATATAGTCGCGCCTATTTTATACGGTTTTGTAAACCATAAAATAGGTTCATAAGTTGGACGTAAATTTCCAACTTTCCATCCGCTCCATTTCTTTGCTAAACTTTCGTCGCCTCTTTTGTCATATATAACGCTTAAACGCTGTGCGCGATGAGCCGCTTTTTCTTTAGACCAAGCAAGCATATCTTTATAAGTAAAACCCGAATCTTCAAAAGCGCAAATACAGCGATGAGCGAGTCTTCTTCCTGCAAACACTATAGCCGACGCGCCCGGTTTTAAAACCCTATGCCACTCTTTAACCCAAGACATACACCATAAATAATATTGCGCGGGTATTTCTCTGTCGGCTTGAGACCAGCCGTTTAAGGGTTTGCCTCTTTTTTTAAAAACAGCGCCTGCTTTTTGTTGAGCCGGGCTTGCTCCTAAAAGAGCGGAGTTCGTATTATTATGCAAAACATCCCAATCGTCAACTCCTATTCCATAGGGGATATCGCTTAATATTAAATGAATACTGTCGGATTTAATATTTTTTAATACGTCTTTACAATCTCCACAAATTATATTATTGATATAAGATTCATTTGTTTTCATATATTGCCTTTCAATTCTTTTACATATTTTTCTATAGAAATAATTTTCTCTTTGATTTTAAGAGCCGTAAGCAATTCTTTAATCGCCCTTTCTTTCGAATATCTCTTTATTTTACCGACTTCATTTTCCCAATACAATATATCCGCTTTGCTGCGCTCTATAATTGTATTCTTATGTTTTATGAAATATTCTTTATTTCATCCTAAGCTATTTTAAAACTACAATTCCATATAGATGATAAATCTAAGTCAATTTTCTCTTTTATATTCTTTTCTAATAAAAAAGATAAATGTTCCCAACTAAAAAGACATACGTTAGAATCCAAAGCCTGTCCATATATTTGACTGTTCTTTTTAGGGTATTTAAAAAACAGATAATCTAATACGGCATATTCATTTTCGACTTTCCATTCAGACATAGACTTTACTTTAAAATCTTTCTGATTGCGGGCTGTTCTGTTTAAACGAAACACTTTTGCATCTGCAACAAAAGAATAATTATGATAAAAGCTTTTTATAATAACGTCTGCACAATTGGCTCTTTCTTTGTTAACTGCAGCCTGAAAACCTAATTCTTGGAAAGATTTTGCCAGAATAATATCTGTAATTTTTGAATATAACTTTTCTTGAGAAAAATCATGAGCTATGCTTTCTGGAATTGTTCCAATTTGTTTCAATAAAATAATCAAATCTTTTTTATGCAGTTTAAAAATTTTATTTTGTATTAATAAAGTTGACTCTAAAAAATCTGAACGTTCATTTATTAACTTTAGTAATTCTAAAAAGTTCATCAATCCTCTTTTTCTTTATATGTTTGCTGTTCTTATCGGCACGAAGTCCGTTTCAAGCACTATTTTTTGCCCTTCATTAGACAAAGAGTAATCTATAAAATCTTTTGTCAGTCCTTGCGGGATGCCGTCAGTGTATAAATATAAAGGTCTTGATATGGGATATTTTCCACTCAACACATTTTCGGTCGTGGGATAGATATATTCGCCGCTTCCATCGACAGATACCGACACGGCTTTTACTTTATCGTTGATAAATCCCATGCCGACATAACCCAAAGCACAAGGATTTTGGTAAATCTCATCATAAATTGCTTGCGACGACGGCATAAGAAGGGAATGAACTGAAAATTCTTCTTTTGAATTTTTATCCCCGACCCTTATAACGCGCTCTTTAAAAAACATATGCGTGCCGGAATTGCTTTCGCGGGAAAGAATTACTATTTTCTTATCATAGCCTCCGACTTCTTTCCAATTAGTAATTTCTGCCGTAAAAATGTCGCGTAGCTGCGAAATTGTAAGTTTGTCCACAGGATTCTCTTTATTGACAAGAATGGCAAGCCCGTCAAGACCGACTTTAAATTCAAGAGGATTTACATTTTTGCCTGCGGCGAGATTTTTTTCTTTTTCTTCTATTTCGCGCGAAGACATAGCTATATCGCAAGTTCTGTTAAATAAAGCTGCAAAGCCCGTTCCCGACCCCCCACCCGTAACGCCGACATTAACGCTGGGCTTATTTTCAACAAACTTCTCAGCCCAAACCTGAACAAGATTTACGATAGTGTCCGAACCTTTTATCTGAATAGACGTTCCGCTGCCGGCATTCTGCTGCGGACGAGAACAGGAAGCAATTAAAAAACACAATAGTAATACCTTGAAAATTTTCATTTTATTTTAAAATCTATCAGAAATATCGCCGTAAAACTTTCGCTTTCAGCTGTGAATTTGAGCGCTAAAAATATCTATAAATGCATATATTCTAGATTTTTAGAGGCGACCTTTGTTTTATTCTTAACGATTAAGAATTTGGATTTTCTATTTTAACGCAACGGTCAATTTTTATTTGTTAACCATTGTTTTTATAGCAGACTATAACCAATTGCCTGTTTTTAAGTTCATTATTTTCACCAAGCAATAAATTTCCAAAAAACTTCATAAGAGGCTCTATTGTTTCGTTTATATTCAATTTCACATTTTTATAATTTGCCCTTACAAGAGCATTTCTAAAATACAAAGAATACTTTTCAAAAGTTTCGTTTGTAATGTCATATCCAAACGAACGCAAATACTTTATTGCAAAAACCGCTATCGTTCGAGTATTCCCTTCGCCAAAACAATGTATTTGCCAAATATCTGAAATAAATCTTGCGAAATGTTTGACTTTTTCTATTTCGCTCAAACTTGCGTAAATAAAATTCTTTTCTTTTTCAATATCGTGAGAAAGAAGCTCTCTTAAAATTTCAGAATTCCCGTATTCAACGGTTTCTCCATTAAGGATATACTCTTTTTTTGATATATTGTAATCGCGTATTTTTCCTGCAAAATTGTAAATGCCTTCAAATAAACGTCTATGTATCGCTAACAGCTCTATCTCCGAAAGAGTAAACGCGTTTTGAGATAAAATTTCTGTAATTCTTTGAGAAACCAAATCCGCTTCTTTTTTATTTTTTTCGGCGTCATTTTTTATGGGACGGCTTTCATAATAACTTTTAAGTCTGTCTTTAACGTCTTTAAGAGAAATATCGCCTTTTATATTTTTGTTTGCCAAATCAATAAGATATTGCGTCGGCTCCAGTCCGTCAACCCGCTGCAGACCAATTGCAGTCTTCCAATTATAACTTCTTTTTTTATAATCCGGTTCCGATTGTTTTTCGTAAGTTGTATTCATTATGATTTATTTTTGACAACAGTAAAAAATTTATATTAATTTAAGAAAATATATTTTAACTGAAAAACAATATTTTTTATATATACCCCTTTTATCTAAGTCCAAAAAATACATGTCCGCTTATATTTGAATATCCTGTAATAAGTTTTGCAATAGACGTTAAAGATTTATATTTTCTATTTCTGTAAACAAACAATTTATCTCCCAAGCATTTTACGCTGTAATTTATCCCCTTATATTTCCTCGTATAATATACTCCTCTATTTTTTAGAGTGTAGGAATCTATAGCAGAAGTCTTTTTTCTTTTTAGTTTAGCGTTTTTTCTATCGGATACTTGTGAAGGGAAATAGGATTCTATTTTCTCTTCGTGAAATTCTTTTATGGCTTTCTTCAATTCCATTTCTGAAATCTTTATCTCTTTTTGATACAAAGCGTTATTGCCCTTAGGATTAACTGTTCTAATTAATAAACGTCTAATTCATTAAGAAATTTATTATTGCTTACAACATATAAAGAAAAAGAATCCCATTTGTCTGTATGTCTGTTTTTTAAATGTTGTTTAATTCTGCGAATAAGGTTATTTCCCCTGCCTATGTAATATATTTTATTTTTGTTATGTAAAATATATATGCCCCCAGTATCGCCGATTTTATCTATTAAAATATTTTCATATTCCAATAGAATATCAATATGAGCATTTTTTAATGAATAAGTAATAATATTTTGCATATTTTTATGATTTAAAAACACTCTATAAATTATTTATAAGGTTTTTAAATAGACCCGCATACAATCCTGATATAGAGCGATAACATTATCACTCCCACTCTATCGTTGCCGGAGGTTTATTTGAAATGTCATATACTACTCTGTTTGCGCCTTTGACTTCGTTTATTATTCTTGACGATATTGTTCCTAAAAGCTCATAGGGCAGTTTTACCCAGTCTGCCGTCATTGCGTCTTCGCTGTTAACTGCGCGTAAAACTATAACGTGTTCGTAAGTTCTTGCATCGCCCATAACGCCTACCGTTTTAACGGGCAAAATTACGGCAAAAGACTGCCAGATTTTTTCATAAAGACCCGCTTTGCGTATTTCCTGCGTTACTATATCATCTGCTTCTTTCAAAATTCTTAATTTTTCTTCGGTAATCTCTCCAAGACAACGCACCGCAAGACCTGGACCCGGAAAAGGCTGTCTGTCTATAATTTCATTTGGGATTTTTAATTCTCTGCCTAAAATTCTCACTTCGTCTTTAAATAAAAATTTCAGCGGCTCGACGAGTTTCATTTTCATTTTCTCAGGCAGACCGCCTACGTTGTGATGACTCTTTATAGGAGCTTTTGCTCCTTTTATGGAAACGCTTTCTATGACGTCGGGGTAAATTGTCCCCTGTAAAAGAAAATCTATGCCTTTTAATTTTTTAGCTTCCTTATCAAAAATTTCAATAAAAGTATGTCCTATGATTTTTCTTTTCTGTTCCGGGTCGCTAATGCCTTTGAGTCTATTTAAAAATACTTTTTTTGCGTTGACAATTATTAAATTTTTACCGAATTTTTTTCCAAAAACTTTTTTTACTCTTTGTGTTTCTCCAAGTTTTTGCAAACCGTGGTCAACATATACGCAAAACAATCTTTTGCCTATGGCCTTATGAAGCATTACGGCCGCTACGGAAGAATCTACGCCACCAGATAGCGCACATAACACTTTGCCGTTTCCTACTTGCTCTTTAATTCTTTTAACTTCGTCGATAATATAGGATTTCATAGTCCAATCACGGCTTTCTTTGCAGATATTGAAAATAAAGTTTTGTAGAATTCTTTGTCCGCAGACAGAGTGTTTTACTTCGGGGTGAAACTGCACGCCATATATATTTTCTTTTTCGTTTTCTATAGCGGCATAAGGTGAATTTGAAGATTTTGCCGTAATTTTAAAGCCTTTAGGAAGTTTTGAAAGTTTGTCGCCGTGGCTCATCCACAGCGTTTCGCTGTTTTTTAATCCGCAAAAAAGAGCCGATGATGCCGAAATGTTTACCAAAGCTGTCCCGAATTCTCTTTTTTTCGAAGGACTTACTTTCCCGCCGAGACGTTCCGCAATGAGCTGCATGCCGTAACATATGCCGAGAATCGGCACGCCGAGTTCCCAGATTGCGGGGTCCGGCCAAGGAGCGTTCTCCGAATAAACGCTTTCATATCCGCCAGATAAGATGATTCCTTTAAGATTTTTTAAATCCGTGAAAGATTTAAGAGGTTTATTTCCCGGATAAATTTCACAGTAAACTTTTTCTTCTCTTATGCGTCTTGCGATAAGCTGCGTATATTGCGAGCCAAAATCCAAAATCAAGATCATTTTTTATCCTTTTTCATCAGCCGAATTTTGCTCAACAGATTAGTCAAAACGGGTTTTGCTTTTGGAAGGGAGGCACAACATAATAATCAACACAATCGCTCCCAACAGAGGTATCAGCACAATCAACTGCCACCATCCGCTGAGGTCTATATCGTGTAGTCTCCGCGCCGTAATAGCTATTTCGGGAACTATTAGAAATAAATAAAAAATCACGATTAACGCGTATAATGCAAAAATTATATATCCAATTTCCGGCACTATCGTTGAAAAATATCCTAGCAGCATAAGCAATGAATAAAAAATAATAGGAACTA
Organism: Candidatus Endomicrobium procryptotermitis; assembly: GCA_031279415.1. Classification (NCBI taxonomy): domain Bacteria; kingdom Pseudomonadati; phylum Elusimicrobiota; class Endomicrobiia; order Endomicrobiales; family Endomicrobiaceae; genus Endomicrobium; species Candidatus Endomicrobium procryptotermitis. The sequence continues at coordinate 35,661 of JAITIP010000015.1, forward strand.
AAACACCATTAATTAGCATAAAAAACCAGAACTGCTTTCTCGTGGCACGTCCTGAAAACTTAGAATAACATTTCATAATAACATCTAAATAGTAAATTTTAAACCATTTCATTTTAATTTCCTCCTTAATAATTCCGAATTTAAATTATATAAAATTAATAAATCATACTCTAGCTGAAATTATATTTTTTTGCGCTTGATACTTTCCTTTTCTATCGGCATATGACACTTCGCAAACTTCCTGCGAAGCTAGAAATAAGACCTGTGCTATGCCCTCGTTAGCATATACTTTTACCGAAAGCGACGTTGTATTGGCTATGGAAAGAGTTACAAAACCCTCCCATTCGGGCTCAAAAGGCGTAATATTTACAAATATTCCGCAGCGTGCATAAGTTGATTTTCCAAATGCAATTGTAACCACATCGCGCGGGATTCTAAAATACTCCACACTTTTTCCCAATACTATGGAATTCGGCGCAATAACAATATAATCCTTAGTTTTAACAAATTCAAATAACTCTTGCGAAGAGAGTTTTGGATCCAAAACAGCATCTTTTCCGATATTTTTCATTACCATAAATTCATCCGACAAACGCATATCATAACCGTAAGAAGAAGTTCCAAAAGAAATTACTTTTTTAATATTGTTGTCAATATCGCGACCTCCACATCCAAAGCGCACTTCTTTAATTTGTCCGGGCTCAAAAGGTTCTATTATTTTATGTTCAAAAGCCATTTTTTTTATCCATTTGTCATTTTTAACCATTTGCTTACTCTCTTGTGGGATTTAATTATTGCCAAAATATTCTCCGACGAAATTAAATATTAAATAAAAACGACGCAGAATTGAATCGATGATCTTCTAAATTATTTTTACCAGCATTTGCTGTATCCGCAATCCCTGCATACCACGCATCCTTCAGCAAAAGCTAGCATTTCTCCACATTCTGGGCACTGCGGACAGGAACCAGAAAAATTATTATTTGCATCTGAAGAGGCAGCCGCAGTATGAGGTATTTCGCCATAAGGCTCGCAACGAGAAACTTCCTGCGCAAAAAGTGCCGGAGAGGTTTTTTCTTTCACATAAGATTCTAAAGCTTTGGCAACTGCATCGGCACAGGAAAGAATTGCGCCGCCTTCGGCCAATGTCGGAGACGGACACCTTATGCCTTTTAATTGGTTTATTACTTCATGCTGGTCTACGCCGGAACGCAAAGCCAGCGAAATCAAACGAGCTACGGCCTCTGACTGCGAAGATGTGCATCCTCCTGATTTACCAAGTTGAGTAAAAAGTTCGCACGCACCTCTGTCGTCCTCATTGATAGTAACATACATCTTCCCGCAGCCCGTGTGCATTAAAAACGTAAAACCTGTAGTTTTTTTAGGTCTGGTTCTTGGTTTTTTCTCTTGGATTGTGTCTGCTGACGCGGAAGATTCTTTCTTGCTTGCAAGATTTAAAACCTGCAAACCGCGGCTTCCGTCCCTGTAAACTGTTACGCCTTTACAGCCCATTTTATAAGAAAGTATATAAACTTTTTTAACGTCTTCTTTTGTAGCTGAATTTGGGAAATTGACGGTTTTAGATACGGCATTATCCGTAAATTTCTGGAAAGCGGCCTGCATTCTTATATGATCTTCCGGCATAATATCCTGTGCCGTAACAAAAATCTTCTTTATTTTTTCCGATATTTCTTTTACACCGCGGACACTTCCCTTTTCGGCGATTTTATCCATAAGCTCACTTGAATAAAAACCATTTTCTCTGGCGATTTTTTCAAAATATGGGTTGACTTCGTACATTTCTTCATTGTCGAGACATTGCGCTCTTCTATATACTAAAGCAAAAACTGGTTCAATGCCGCCGGACGCCGAAGCTATTATGCCTATGGTTCCCGTAGGAGCTATAGTCGTAGTTGTTGCATTTCTGATTGGATTTCCTTTGCTGTAAACGCTTTGTTTAAAATTTGGGAATGCTCCTCTTTTAAGAGCAAGTTCTCGAGAAGCTTCATGGGATTTTGACTGTATAAAACTCATGACTTTCTCTGCCAGTATGAGAGAATCATGCGAACCGTAAGGAATACCCAAATACATAAGCATGTCCGCCCAGCCCATTATTCCGAGACCTATTTTCCTGTTCGAACGTGTGATTTCGCCTATTTTTTGAATAGGATAATTGTTCATATCTATGACATTGTCAAGAAAATGAACTCCCGTTTTTATCATTTTTTCAAGCCTTTCCCATTCAACATCTTCATTTTTAACAAAATGTCCGAGATTTATTGAACCGAGATTGCACGATTCATAAGGCAAAAGAGGCTGCTCGCCGCAAGGGTTTGTAGATTCTATAGTTCCGGCTTCAGGCGTGGGATTGGCATCGTTTATTCTGTCTATAAAAACTATTCCGGGTTCGCCGTTTTTCCACGCGGCGTCAACGATTTTTGTAAAAACTTCCTTAGCGCTCAGCTTTCCGACAACCTCTTTTGTGCGCGGATTATAAAGATCATAATCTTCTTCATCTTCTAAAGCGTCCATAAACTCTTTTGTTATCGCCACGGAAATATTGAAGTTGTTTAGGCTATCATTCTTATCTTTGCAAATTATAAAATCCAAAATGTCCGGATGGTCGATTCTGATCATTCCCATATTTGCGCCGCGCCTTGTCCCGCCCTGTTTTATGGCTTCCGTAGCGGCATTAAAAACCTGCATAAACGATACTGGACCAGAAGAAACTCCGCTTGTCGTCTGCACCGAATCCATTTTTGGACGCAGCCTTGAAAATGAAAACCCCGTACCACCGCCAGATTTATGTATCAGCGCAGTATTTTTAAGCGTTTCAAAAATCGAGTCCATGGAATCTTCTATAGGTAAAACGAAACATGCCGAAAGTTGCTGTAGTTGTCTTCCGGCATTCATCAATGTAGGGGAGTTAGGCAAAAAGTCTAAAGATGCCATCGCAAGATAGAACTCTTTTGTCAATTGTTCTATATCCGCGTCTTTATCATATATTTTATCGGCTTGAGATATATTTTCGGCAACCCTGTAAAATAACTCTTCAGGTTTCTCTATCGCGTTTCCTTTTTCATCTTTTCTCAAATATCTTTTCTGAAGAACTGTCAAAGCGTTTTTTTCAAGCTTCACGCCATTTTCAGAAATCAGTTCCTCTTTCATATTTTTTATCATCTTTACCCGCCCCCCCCTCACAACTTTTTTATTTCATATTTTTATTAACATGAGTCACTTTGACTTTTTTTGTCTTTTTGAATATTTCTTTTTAAGTTTTTTAAGCTCTTCCATAAAAGTGTCTATATCTCCGAATTGCCTATAAACTGAAGCAAAACGTATATATGCCACCAAATCTAAATTCCATAGCTTATCCAAAATTTTCTGTCCGATTATATTTGAAGGGATTTCCATAACATATTCGGCTGAAAGTTCATTTTCTATTTCATTTACTATTTTATCTATAGTCTCTACAGCGACAGGTCGTTTTCTGCAGGCCCTGTCTATGCCTGCCCACACTTTTTTTCTGTCAAAAGGCTCTCTGGAATGGTTTGATTTTACAACCATCAGAGAAGCTTCTTCTGGACGCTCAAATGTGGTATAACGTTTTTTACACTCCAGACACTCCCTGCGCCTTCTCACTGCAGACGTATGTTCAATAGGGCGTGAATCGAGAACCTGATCACTAAAACTTCCGCAAAACGGACATTTCATTTTATCACTCTTATTTTTTTAAAATAAAGGACATTTTTGAACTACTGGTTGTGGTGAGAACTATCCTACAACATACTGGTAGGTTTGTCAATAACTTCTTATGAGCAAAAACATGTGTTATCGGGGGGGAGGTGAGGAGATAGGGATACTATAAAAGTACGGACGCCGCGCAGTTAATGAACCTCCGTGCAGCAAGATTACGCAGTAGCAGTTGTCATTGCAGCCTTTGAGTCGTAACCCATTTTTAAACTTGGATTCCCGCTAAAGACTTGCAGCAATGACGACTAAGTTATTCCCCTGCAACTTGCTGTGGGGGTATAGGCTAATAATAAAAAACTTTATATATGTTATAAGCAGGCTGGGCTGTATATATTTTTCATATTTTGAATTTTACTATTTTTTATATAAATACTCAAACAGTTCTGGAGCCGGAAACAGTTTTTACTTCTCATAATCTTCCGATGCTTTTTGATTTTGTTATATTTATTTTTTAACGAACAATTTTGCCTTTTTCCGTTATTTGTTTGCCGAGAGTAAAGACGATAAGGCTGATTTCTTCAGTTCAGCTTCTTTATTTAAAACGAGTTTTTTAATGTCATTGATTTTTTTGTTGATTTCTTTTAATTTTGAATCAAGTTCATTTTGTATGTCTTTACCATATTTATCAACTTCCGACTCCAAAACGTGCTTCTGTGAATCCACGTATTGTGTAACTTCCTGTTTTATTTTTACTTTTACATCTCCGACTGCGGCATTTAATATATTGTTGAATCTCTGAGCGAGTTTTTTATCTATATTGGAAGTAAAATTGACTTTGCTTCCTCCTTCTTTCAATATCGACAGCTGCATCTGCGCATCCATTGAATTTATACCATGCCAAATCATATTTACATATTTTATTAAATCGGCATTTACACCTTTAAAATTCTTAACGGAAGGATCATACCTCATTCCATCAATATAAATTCCAGCTTTCATAATGAAATCCGTTTCTGACAAAATAAATTCTGCGGCGACTTTGCTTTTTGTATCTTTAAATGAAGGCATATAATCGCTTTCCATAATACCAAGTCTTTGCGCAGGCATACCTTCCATTGAAAACAAAATTATGTCTTGTGCAGTATCCGAAATTCTGTCAAAGCTTCCCGTAACTATAATGGTTTGCTGCATATTATCGCCTTTTACTTCAAAAACGGTCTTTCTACCTATAAGTTTTTGATTCCAAGCTATATCTTTGATATATCCGCTGAAAGTTATCGGAATTCCTTCTTTTCCTTCCCCTGCGGACGTTCCAGAAAGTTTAACATTGGCGATAAAAAGAGTCGGAAGTTTATTTTTAACAGGATACAAAATATCAGAACCCTTTAATCTTTCTTTAATTTCTAGTTTATTGTTGTTCTCTAAATCGCTTTTTCCAGCATCTAACGGTGCTTTATTTTCAGGAATATATTTTCTTATAAGATTCATATAATACAGCACTTTATCTGCCCGCTCCACCCAAATGCCACCGAAAAGTATTCTTGTTACATTTTTAAAATCCAAAGAAGGCACGGACAATTTTGAAGCTATATTGTCAACATCTTGATTTATAAGAGAAGTTATATTTTTAAATGCATTTTGCCGTTCTTTAGTATCTTTAAGCAATTCGACTTTAACAGCTTTTAAATCATTGTAAGTTTTCTCAAGATTTTTTCTTTCATCGTTTAGCTTTACGAGATTGTCTTTTAACTTCTGTATGTCCGCAGTGGTCTTAATATTTGTTTTCGAAACGGAATCAATGAGTATGGTAATTCTGCCCGTCTGCGCTTTTATGTCAAATTCATTTGCAATTTTATTATAAAAATCGTATTTTCCCATTAAATCAACATAAGAATCTTGAACCGTTTTAATGGACAGTATTCCAGCCATGTCCACTATGCTCTGCGGCGAAAAACTTTTAATCTGGTTTTGTATTTCACCTAATTTCCGAACGCTCGGAAAATCGTCGTATTCCTGCACTGCTTTTGTTTTCAGTTCTTTCATGGCTTTCAACATAAAAGATTCTTCTTTGGGTTCGGATTTTTTATGTTTTTTTTGAGGAAGTTTGCAGGACTCAGCTCTTGACGTGTCCCATTTTATTCCTTCAACTGTCATATCGTCTATAATTATTTTTTTTGAAAGCAGAGGAATAAAACGTATGCTGAACTTTATATTGTCTATATCGAGAAGATTTTTAAACTCATTGTCTTTGTCTCCGATTTTTATAGAACGTATGTTTACCGATAAACCTTTAAGTTTCGTTTCAATGCTTTCTATCTCAACCTTTGCGCCAAAAATCAGTTCACCGGAAGAAATAAAAACTTTTTTAAGTCGAGTGTCAAGATAAAACATAAGAAATACACATATACTTGCTATTATTATTGCCGTAGGGATAATAAATTTCCATCTAAAAATTCTCATTTTATAATCTCGAATTACTTTAAAATTTTGTAAGAAACTGAACCCGCCGTGAGAAGTTTGATTATTCTCCATTTTGCTATTCTATCGCGCAAATATACCTGATAATAAGAAAGAAATTTGTTTGAAAGTAAATATACAGGAATGAAAAGTATAAACGAAAGTGCAATATTTCCCATAACGACAGTGTTGTTGAATTCTGTGAAAGGAATTATGGGCATATTATATATGTGTACCCAAAAAGATATTAGAAAATCGGTGCTTAAAATATAGTACCCTATTTTATCGGAGAGAGGGTCGGTAAGAAGTCCTATCAAAGCAAAAACCGCAGCACTTGCAAAAGCCGCTCCTATGTTTATCCGCAAAATCATTATCAAAGAAAAAATCAGACACTTCATAAGTAGAGAGGGAACAAGACCAAAAAAAACTCCCAAAACCGCACCAAACGCTATTTGTTTTGGGGAAACATCACTTTGCAAAACTTTTAAAATGTTCCTTATCAAAGTGAAAAACAAAATCCCCTCCCTGTTTATGCTTTATCTATAAAACAAACTTTATTATATCTCCAGGAGTTTCGGCTGTATAATCAGGCTGATATTCTTTTATTTGCCCGCTATCATAACCGTACAAAACCGCAAGAGAATCTATGCCGGCGGCTTTTGCCGCTTTAATATCATTTGCGCTGTCTCCTATCATTATCGTTTTTTGCAAATCGGCTCCGTTTTTCTTAATCAAATCTAAAATCGGTTTCGGGTCAGGCTTTTTAACACCGACAGTATCTCCTCCCCACACTTGCGTAAAATATTTTGACAGCCCGAGCCTCTTTATTATCTCGTAAGAAAAGACTTCCATTTTATTTGAAAGAATGGCTTTCTTTTTGTCTTGCAGAACGTTAAGCATTTCTTCTATACCTTTATAAATAACAGTAGTGTCCGTAAGGCAGTCAAAATAATGTAATTTAAATTTTTCTAAAGCGGCGGAAAGAATCTCGCCATTTGAGTCTGGAACGGCTTTGTCAACTAAAGCTTTAACACCGCTGCCGAGAAATGAACGGACTTTTTCTATGGACAACGGTTTAAAACCGAAATCTTTTCTTACCGCATTAATGGCGGAGGTAATATCTCTCTGCGAATCGACTATCGTTCCGTCCAAATCAAAAATCAAAAAATCATATCCCATAGCTTTTCCCGCAGATTACCTCCCAAGCCATTTAATAAGTTTTGGTATATGCTGAACTTCACCGCAATACTGCGGCACTATTCTTATAGTATATCCGCAATGGCCGACTTTGTCGGTTTTAACTTTTCCTTCATATATATAGTTATCGTCTTCTTTTGAAACAAACCTCATTTCATCTACCGACGCTTTGCTTATTATGTGCATTGAATCAAGATAGCCGCTGTAAATTTGTACGCTGACATCATCCGTAGCAACGGTGCCCAAATGAATTTTTGCCTGAACCGTCATATCATCGGTTATTTTTATTTCATCTTTTGTATTGTCATGCGAGGAAATGATTTTTATTGTGTCCCAATTGTTTGTCAAATTTTTAAGCCAAACGGCTTTTTTCTTTGCAAGCGCATAATTATCCTTTTTAAGTTTTTCATGTTCCATAGCAGAAGGAATATAAAATCTTTTTGTATATTCTTCAATCATCCTATTCGTGTTAAAAACGGGGCCCAAAGTCTGCATCGAAGTTTTCATTTTTTTTATCCAGCCTCTCGGCAAATCATCTTGACCTCTGTTAAAATATAATGGAACAATTTCCTTTTCAAGCGTTTCATAAATTGCCGTGCTTTCAACTTCATTTTGATATTCGCTGTCGGGATACCTGTCTATTGAACCTATTATCCAGCCGTTGTCTCCATTATAACCTTCGCACCACCAGCCATCGAGAACACTGAAATTTATCACGCCGTTAACCGCGGCTTTCATTCCGCTTGTTCCTGATGCTTCTTCTGGTCTTAAAGGATTATTGAGCCAGATATCTGCACCCTGCACAAGATAATGCGCCACGTTAATGTCATAATCTTCCAAAAATACAACTTTATGTCTTAACTCGGGCGTTTTCGACAAAGCGACTATCCGCTTGATAAGTTCTTTTCCGCTATTGTCCTGCGGATGAGCTTTTCCCGCAATTATTATCTGAACGGGATGCTCTTTATTTGTGAGAATTTTTGTTATTCTTTCAATATCTCTGAAAATAAGTGTTCCACGTTTATAAGAGGCAAAACGACGCGAAAAACCTATAGTAAGCGCTTCCGGATCAAGAACTTCATCGGAATGATTTATGTCTTTCTGCGACGCACCTCTTCTCATAAGCTGTTCTTTTAATCTTGACCTGGCAAACGAAACGAGCCTTTCTCTTCTTCTTTCGTGGCTTCTCCAAAGCTCGGCATCGGGAATCTGAGATACTCTCTGCCAAATCGTGTGGTCAGCAGGTTCATCTTTCCATGAAGATCCCAGATATCTGTCAAACAGTCCGGCAAACTCATAAGAAATCCACGTGTTCGTATGAATGCCGTTCGTAATATTACTTATAGGTACTTCTCTTTTCGGCAGTTCTGGCCATATCGCAGACCACATATCCCTTGACACCGTGGCGTGAAGCCTGCTTACGCCGTTTGCCTTATTTGACATTTTAAGAGCGAGTATCGTCATAGAGAAATTTGACGGCTCCGAAGATTTTATTTCTTTTGCAGGGAACGATCCCAAAGCCAGGAATTGTTCTTTTGTAAGCCCGAGTTTTTTGCACAAAGGTTCAAAATATTTTAAAACAAGTTCAGCTGAAAACATCTCGTTTCCCGCGGGAACCGGAGTATGCGTAGTGAAAGCACACGAACTTTTTACTATCTGGAACGCTTCGTCATAAGAAAGCCCCTTGTCTTCAATAAGCTCTCTCATCTTTTCAAAAAGCAAAAATGCGGAATGTCCTTCGTTTATATGGATCACACTGGGGTCTATTCCCAAAGCTTTCAGAAGCCTTATTCCGCCCATTCCCAAAACTATTTCCTGCCTTATTCTCATATCCCTATCGCCTCCGTAAAGCTGTCCGGTGATATCCCTTACTTCTCTCGGGTTAGCGCTGAAGTCTGTGTCAAGAAGATAAAGAGGCACTCTACCTACCTGAAGTTTCCAGACTCTGGCATAAACTTTCTGCTTAGGCATGTCTATTTCTATCGTTAATGTATTTCCATCTCCATCTTTGATAAGCTCCAACGGCATTCGGAAAAAATGATTTTCATTGTACTCTTCCTGCTGCCATCCGTCAAAACTCAAAAATTGTTTAAAATAGCCGTATCTATAAAGAAGGCCGACGCTGACAAGAGGAAGTCCCATATCACTGGCGGATTTTAAATGATCTCCAGACAAAATTCCTAGTCCTCCGGAGTAAATCGGAATGCTTTCATGAATTGCAAACTCCGTAGAAAAATAAGCGAGCTGCAGATCTTTGTAATCCGAACATGAATCGTGAAACCACGTGTTCATCGTCATATATTTGTCAAGCTCATTTTTAACTCTTTCCATATGAGAAATGAAACTGTCATCTTCGGCAAGAATTTCAAGCCTTCCCTGAGCTATCATTCCGAGTATCGCTTTCGGGCTGTGATAAGTTTCTTCCCACATATCTCTATCGAGCCTTCTGAAAAGCTCAACTGCATCGCTGTTCCAGCACCACCACATATTATTTGCGATTGTCAACAACGGAGACAATGTTTTTGGAAGATTTGGCGTTACTACAAAAGATTTTGCATTTAACGCGACAAAAGTTTCCTGATTTTCATTAAACAAATCCTGATCTTTCATGGCAGCTCCTTAGATTTTATGAATTATTAATAAATGTATAGTATCAACTTTGTCTCAAAAAATCAATTTATTTTCTTATTAGAAATATTATAATTTACATATTCTATAAACTCTTCAAACTCAGCAGGTTTAGTAACTTTATTAAACATATTTCTTATTTTTGCAGCATTAGGCAAATCTTTAACATAATAATGTAAAACTTTTCTAAGAAGAACATATCCGCGTTCCTCTTCATAATAATCTTCAGCAAGAGCCGCATGTTTTTTTAGCCATAAAATTCTTTCTTGCCATGAAGGTTTTGCAAGCATAATTCCATCATTAAAATAACTTTCAAGCCCCTTAAATATCGAATAATTTCCTATGGCTCCTCTTCCTATCATAAGACCGCGGCAATTTGGAATGTTGATAAACTTTTCGGCAGATGATTCATCATATATTCCGCCGTTTGCTATAATTGGAATTTTTGATTGTGAACAGGCTTGGGTAAAAACTTCCATATCAGGTTCTCCATCGTGACCGTGCTTTGCGGGTCGTGCATGAATGACTGCCAAACTTATTCCGTTTTCATAAGCGATTTTCAATATTTCTATAGCTGCATTTTCTCCGGGAATAAGTCCCGTTCTTATTTTTATCGTCACCGGTATGTCAACGCTATTTATTACATCTGCAAGTATTGCGGCCGTTAAACGTCCGTCAGTAAGAAGTTTTGCTCCTGCGCCAGCTTTTGTGATTTTGCGCACTGGGCACCCCAAATTTATGTCTATAATATCAGCTCCGGCATCTCTTACAATTTTTGCCGCTTCGCTCATACAATAGCGATCCCCGCCAAAAATCTGTACGGCAACAGGCCTTTCATTTTTGTGAATTTTATATAATTTTTTTGTTTTTTCATTTCCGTACGTCAAAGCTTTTGCAGAAACCATTTCGGTACAAACGAGTCCTGCACCGCCTTCTTTTGAAAGAAGCCTCATGGGTAAATCACTTATTCCAGCCATAGGAGCAAGAAATAGATTGTTCTTTAATTCGATTTTGCCTATTTTCAATTTCTGTATTTTTTGCATGAGATTTACCAGTTTTCAAGACGAAGAGAAGCAGATGGTTTAAGCTGTAGTCCCGTAAAATTCAGACCACATTTTTTTTGTTTGAGATAAGCGGCGCAACCTATCATCGCTGCATTGTCAGTGCAATACAGCATTGACGGAACATAAACTTTAATTTTATTTTTTCTGCCTTGGGCAAGAAACATTTTTCTTATTAGCGAATTAGCGCAAACGCCGCCTCCCATAGAAATACTTTTTAAATTGAACTTTTTTGCGGCTTCAAAAGCTTTATAACATAAAGTTTCAGCGATTGCGGCACTGAAAGACGCGCAAATATCATTTAAATGGTTTTCATTTTTTACAGGATTTACTTTCAAATAATTAAGAAGCGCCGTTTTTATTCCGGAAAAAGAAAAATCCCAGCTGCCTTTCATATATGGTCTTGTAAAATTTACAGCTTTGTCATTTCCGTTTTGCGACCTTTTGTCTATGACAGGTCCTCCCGGATAAGAAAGTCCGAGCATTTTTGCAGCTTTATCAAAAGCTTCTCCGGCGGCATCGTCTCTTGTACCTCCGAGAAATTTATATTTTCCTAAATCTTCGACAATTATTAGCTCCGTATGTCCGCCGGAAATTATCACACTTAAAAAAGGAAGACTGACCGATTTATGCTCAATAAACGAAGAATAAAGATGTCCTTCAAGATGATTTACGGCAATCAGAGGTTTATTATATACGGATGCCAGAGATTTTGCCGCTATTGCTCCGACAAGCAGAGATCCTGCAAGGCCGGGACCAGCAGTAAAAGCTATGGCATTTATTTTATTGTCGAAATCTTTAAAAGAAAATCCAGCTTTGTCCAGAGCCTGAAAAATAACAGGATTGATATTTGTTATATGCGCACGACTTGCCAGTTCTGGAACCACTCCGAAATATTTTGCATGTATATCTACCTGCGAAGATATCACCACAGACTTAACTTTTGTCCCGTTTGAAACTACTGAAGCGGAAGTTTCATCACATGAACTTTCTATAGCTAAAATATTCACTTTTTATCCTTTGGCTGGTTTTTTGTTTTTGACTGAGTGGAAGAAGATGACTTGGCTTTTGACAATGAAGTTTTTGAAGTGGAAGACGGCTTTTTCTCTTTTACACCAACGGAAACTCGTTTTGAAGATGAAGAAGAAATTGTTTTTTTAGGACTTATGAAAGTTATATTTGAATAGTTTATATTTGACGAATAATATTTATAGGTAACGCTGCCGTCAACATTGTTGGTTTTGCTCAAACCCAACTTCATCGAACGTGCAATCGTCCTTAAAGAATTTTCAAAATTTTCTGGACGTTTGTCACCTTGAAGCTTTATTTTCTTATAAAACTCATTCCATAATTTTGTAGTCGTTTCCCTTTCGCGCACATACTGTGAAATAATATCGGTCTGCTTTACTCCGTTTGCGGCCAACGCGTCCACTATCTTATGTTCAAGCTGAATGTCAACAGATACTTTCTCTTTAGGTGCAGTATTCACGGCAAACCAAAGCCCTATTCCGCAAAGAAACAATGCCAAGATATAAATTTTAATTAAAAAGTTTTCCTTATTTTGCCCTTTATCTGCCAATTTCAGTACCCGCCGTTTATAATTTCGTCTTCTATTTCTTCGTTTATTTCTTCAGATTCTTTGGTTTCTTTAGCTTCTTTAATTTCTTTTTCTCTTGCTTCCTTTATTTCTTTTGTCTCTTTAGCCGCAAATTTCGGATTATCTATAAAATCGCGTACTTTATTTTCTCTGATTATTTCAAGAGCTTTATTTAACACTATATCTTCAATTTCAGATTTTGAATTTTTGTCTTTTGAAAAAATCATTTCAGACTGAGCGTACAATTTAACTTCATCTTCTGGAGACACTTCTATTTCTATATCCGGAGTTATTCCATTTTTAGCGTTTTTTTCATCCGAATGGATTATCGGCCTACCAGAAGGAAGATAATATTTAGCTACGGTAAGCCTCAAAGCGCTTCCATCTGAAAGCGGGATTACGGATTGCACGCTTCCTTTTCCAAAAGTGTTAGCGCCTATTATCAGCGCTCTTTTTAGATCCTGCAATGCTCCTGAAACTATTTCAGACGCGGAAGCCGACCCTCTGTTTACAAGTATTACAAGAGGCACTTGTGTAAATTCACCTTCTCCTTTTGAAGAATACTCTTTTTTCAGTTCTTCGACTCTTCCTTTAGTAGTTAAAACCACAGTCTGCTCTTTTATAAAAATGCTGCATATGTCGATAGCTGAATCAAGCAGTCCTCCAGGATTATTTCTTAAATCGAGTATCAAAGCATTCATTCCCTTCTTTGAATAATCTGATAAAGTTTTCTGTATGTCGACTGCACTTTGAGCATTAAATTCCGACAATCTTATGTAAGCCGTTTTATCTTCAAGCATTGTAAATTTAACGGTTTCAATTTTGATTTTTTCTCTGGTAAGTTCAAATTCTATTTCCTTTTTTATGCTGTCTCTTGCCATGGTAACCTTGACTTTTGTTCCGGATTTTCCCCTCATAAGATTTACCGCTTCATCGCTCGACATATTAATCGCCGACTTATCGTCAATTTTTATTATTCTGTCTTCGGGAAGAATTCCGGCTTTATACGCGGGAGTTCCGGGTAAAGGCGAAACAACAGTTATGAAACCGTTTTTTACCATTATTCTTAATCCTATCCCACTGTAAGATCCTTCGGTCTCGTTTTTCATCTCTTTATAATCTTTTTCTTCCATATATTGAGAAAAAGGGTCGAGAGTTCTCACTACTCCTTTGATTGCACCTGTGGCAAGATCTTTAGGATTAGTTTCCGAAACATAACTTGCATTAATTATTTCCATTACGTCAATCATAATTTTTAACTTATCATAAGTCTCATTTTCCGCAGCAAAGACACCCGCACATAAAAATAAAGCAGTCCAAGTAACTGCAAATGTTTTTCTGATAATATTCATTTTTTTCTCCGATATTTAATAACCTCAGAAACTTAGAGGATTAGAAACTGAGAAACGGCAATAACTGCCTTCTCAAATCCCTGTTAAGATTCCATGACTTCAGGAACAATGTCTCCTTTTTCCTAGAATGACAAAAAAGATATTTCCTGACTTCTTTACATACAAGTCTTCAACCCGTATAAACTTGCAGGCACTTTAAAATATCTCTTGCTTGCTATCAACTCATACAAAGCTGCCGGTCCGTATATGCATATTAGAAATCTTACTTTGTTTTTCCATCTCCTTCTTCTTTGCCAAACTTCCAACTCTATAACCTCTAGGCGAAACTGTAGCTAAGCTTCCAATCTTCAGCCTTTTACTCAGCTTCACAACTTTTGTAGTATACTATTTTTTGATTAGCCATAAAAGTGGATTGTCCGGCGTATTATTTTGTCTTATCTCAAAATATAATGTATTTTCCACACCTTTACCGAGTTTTGCCAAAACCGTGCCTTTAGAAACTTTTTGATCTTCTTTGACAAATATCCTGTCAAGCTGGCCATATACCGTAAAATAAGAATCTTTATGATGATCTATTATAACAACTTTCCCATAAGAGCGAAACATCCCAGTGAAAACGACCGTACCTGAATCAATGCTTTTTACATCTGCAAAATCTGCCGCTTCTATTTTAATTCCGTTGCTTATTACGTAAGTGTCAAGTTCCATATGTTTATTTTTTCCGAACTTAACCGTGGTTTTACCTTCGACAGGCCATGGAAGCAATTTTTTTCTCCGTATGGAAGGCAAAAGTTTTGACGGTTTGCTTGTGGCAGCTGCGGCTGCGGCTGCAGCTGCCGCTTGATTCTTTTTCTGTATTTCAGCCAGTTTATTTATAAGCGCTTGGAGTTCTTTGGCGCTTTCATTAAGCATCCTTATTTCTTCTTCAGCAGCAGCGCGTTTGCTTTTTGTAGATTTTAAAAGTTCATTCTTTTCTTTTATGAGATTTATTCTTTCTTTAGCAATAGCACTTTCTTCCGCTCTTAGCGAGGTAAGTTTCTTTTTAGCATTCTTCCATTTTTTTATTTCGGATGAAGAACTGTCCAGCAGCTGGGCTTCTTTGTCAAAATTATTTTTTTTATACTTTAAGGCAGCTTGCCTGATTTTGTATTCAACAGGATTGTCTTCATAAGATACGGTAAAAGTCATTTTATTGTAAAAATCGATTTCGTCAAGCATTACGACATTCAGATTTGTCTGATTTTCATACGCTTTGTCGTATTCGGATGAAGCTGAAGTGAGATTTTTTTCCGCAGTTTTAATATCACGCGAAAGCTGCATAAGCTTTTTTTCCGCTTTATCTATAGTTTTATTAAGAGTATTCAATTCTCGACGGAAAACTTTTTCCTGAAGCATAAGTCTGTCTTTTTCAAGCTGCTTTTTTTTTATCGTATTTTTTACATCCGAAAGCTGCTTGGACGGCTGTTTTATATCTTTATTCTGCTGTTCCTGCGCAAAAACAAGATGGCACAACAAAATTAATGCCAAGAATGATATTGTAATTTTTTTTATGTTCATTTTAGCCTTCAAATATAATTCCGAAAGCCGCCGTGAAAGGTATTATGTAAAATGCCGCGATTTCATCGATAATCAAAGGATACTGTGCGAACAAACAGCCGCTCCACATACCTATAAAACCAACTGAAGATGATAAAAGATAAGCCATGCAATTAGTTATAAGTTTTCTCGAATTTTCTTCGCTTTGTAAAATAAAAAGTATGCTTTGCGCTGTCAACAAAACGCTTATAATCACGGCAAAAATAATAAATATGCCGTGATAAAATGCCAGAAGTTTCTCGTTTCTTACGTACTTCTGAAAATTTTCGGGATTAAAAACGATTTCACTTACATTTTCCAGTTCGGCAATGGCATTTCTTGCTTCTATAAGAAAATCATCGGTAGGAAGCGCAGCGGGAGACGCTTTTATGTACGATTGAAAAATTTCGCTATCTCTCGGAACAGAAATATCTTTTAAGAAAGGATTTTTTTCAACAGCTTTTTCATAAACTTCTTGAGAGCCGGCATATTCATCTATAGTTACAAAACCAAGCGACTTTATCGCTTCGCAAACTTTTGCATCATCTTCGGCATTTTTATCTATAAAAATCGTAATGACCAATCCTGGAAGCAGACTCTGCGAATATTTTTTAATTTCATAATAATGATTTGCGGCTAAAACGCAGAAGGCAGAAGTTATAACAATTGTGGCAAATTTCAAAATCTTTGATGCCACATTAATTGAAGAACTCATATATTTTGCTCCGAAATTTTAAATGGGTTCACGCCTTAAACAGCAATTCATGTCTTTTTTTATTTCTCGTCTCTTCATACATTAAATGGTACTGCCCAACACTCTTGTCCCATGAAAAATCACAATTCATGGCATTTTGCACTAAAATGTCCCAATTTGATTTATCTCTAAAAATATTTTCCGACTTTAAAATTGTCTGAATAAAATTCTCACCATAAGTTATATTAAACATAAACCCGTTACCCTTTTTCGTAAAATGATTATAATAAACTATCGTATCTGAAAGTCCCCCAGTACGATTAACTATAGGAATTGTTCCATAAGCCAAAGATATCATCTGGCTCAGCCCGCACGGTTCAAAACGTGAAGGCATCATATATGCATCGCATCCGCTATAAATCTTATGTGCAAGTGGCTCATCATAATCAAAAAAAGCCGCAACCGTCTTAGGCATTTTTGCGACGGCATCTTGAAGATGCCATTTTATCGTTTGATTCCCTGAACCGAGAATAACAAACTGCATTTGTTTATTGCGCAGGCTGTATAAAGCATCTATTATGATATCAAAACCTTTCTGGTCGTCCAGCCTTGAAACGCAGCCGAACAAATAAGCCTCTTCGTCAACATCAAAACCACATATTTTTTGAAGTTCAATTTTACACATTTTTTTGCCTACGAGGTCATCTTTTGAATAGTTTGCAGTAATATACTTATCTGTTTTTGTGTTCCAATAATCATAATCTATACCATTTAGTATGCCGTAAATCCTATCGGGACGCGAATTCAACACAATCTCCATTCCTCTGCCGTTAAACTCTTTAATCTCCGAAGCGTAAGTAGGGCTTACCGTAGATACTGCGTCTGCCATTGCTATGCCGCATTTCATAAAATTTACATTATTATAAAACTCAAGTTTATCAGTAGTAAAATCTTCCCATGAAAATCCACCGGCCACAACTGTATCTGCACCAAAATTGCCTTGATACGCTATATTGTGAATAGTATAAACGCTTGAAGTATTCCAGAAAAAACCATCGTTTCTTAAATTTGTTTTTAGATATGCGGGTATAAGACCAGTCTGCCAATCGTGACAATGTATTATATCCGGACGGAATATCAAAGCTTTTGCCGCTTCGAGCGCCGCACGGCAGAAAAAAATATATCTCTCTCTGTTATCGCCATAATCTATCCCATTATCGCCGTATATGCCAGGCCGGTTAAAATAGCGCATATTTTCTATGAAATATACGTCAATTCCATCTTCGGTCATGCCGCGTTTAATTCTGAACTTTTCCATTTCTTTTCCGACATTGACTCTCAGCATATAAGGAAGAGGTTGGAAATTATATTTTTTACCGTCTATACTGCGGTATTTTGGAATTATTATTCTTACGTCGTGTCCGAGCTTTTTCAAATATTTCGCAAGAGCGCTTATGACATCCGCCAAACCGCCTACCTTCACGAAAGGGACACATTCCGAGGCAATCATTAAAATATTCATTTTATTTTTTTTAAATATTTTAAATACATTCATTCTACTTTCTCTCAAACATTTTTTGCAATTTCTTCTGGAAGAACAGGATTTACATAAAACACTGTGCCATATTTGAATCTGACTATTTTTAGTAAGTTTTGGAAAATTTCTATATCCTTCCGGTCTTTTGAATTAGACTATCTGTTATGGTGGCTGTCTGAAGCTAAAATTTCTGGTCTTGACATGTTCTCGTTGCCTGTGCAAAAAGGACATTTTGAAACGTCTTTTGGATACTCTTCATGCTTGGAGTGTGTTACTTTCTTAAAACTTCTTTAATGATGATATATTATAACCCATCATCATATTATGGGATCTTTTCTAAATTCGGTCCTTTAATTTTCCAAAACTTTTATCCTATCCAAAGCCTTTTTGCTTTCAATTTTTTGCGGGTTATATTCTAAGGACTTTTCCAAATATTCTTTTGCTCTAACTCTCTGTCCAGAAGAGTATGCTTTTATTCCCAGTTCATAGTATTGCTGCGACAAAGATGCCGTAAGTTTCTCATACTCTTTTGCAGCAGGAACATAGTCTTTATTATATTCCAAAGATTTTTTAATTTTTTCCATCGCTTCCTCATTTTTGTTTATTTTAATAAATGTCAAAGCTTCTTTAAAATACTTTTCTGAAATCACACTTTTCAGCTTAGCCGTATACTCTCTTATCTGCTGGTTTAAATCATAGTAATTATTTTTTAAAGCTTGCTCTTTTAAAGCTACGAAAGCTTTTAGAGAATCTTCATATTTTTCCTGATTAAACAAATCAATGGCCTGACTGAAATATATTTCCATTTCTTTTTGGACTTTCTGATTTGAAGACAATAGAGAATCGTCTTTGTCGACAAGTCTGTTTTTTACCTGCCCTTTCGCCTTTGAAGCTTTTGAGGTCATTTCAGTTACAGACAGATTTAAAGCTTTTCTTGAAAGCTCATAATATTCTTTTGCATCCGTACGTTTCGGATCCGATGTATAAACTGCATTAAAATATCTTGCGGACATTTCATAATCTGCCATATTGTAATATTCCATTGCCTGTGTAAATATTCTGTCAGCTTGCAAATCTGTAATTTTTGATACTTGAGTTTGGATAATTTCAAGATATTTTTTTGCACCTGCATTTTCCGGGTCTATTTCTAAAATTCGGTTAAACTTTTCTTTAGCAAATATAAACTGTCCGCTGTTATAAAAATCCATACCCTCCAACCATAAAGCAATTATTTCTTTTTCGTATTTTTTTCTGTTTACCTGAAGATCAACGGATTTTAACCTTGCATTAACCTGTGCCAATCCGCTTTCGGCCAAAGAATTTTCCGGATCGACGCCTAAAACTCTGTAATAATAATTTCTCGCTTTTACTAAGTTATTACGATAAAGAGCAATATCAGCGCTTCTAAGCAGCCTGTCAATTTGTATTTCGAGATTCCTGTCATACAAATCTAAGTCATATGCAAGCTGTTTAAGCAAATCTTTCGAAGGTTGATGATCGGGATATATGGCAAGTATTTCTTCAAGCTGCTGTCTTGCAGAAATATAATCTTTTCTGTTATATGCTTCTTTTGCCATATTAAAATTATATCCCAGATAATACTCATAAGCTTTATTTTCATTGGAAACTCTGCCGAACATAAAACCGAAATTAACCGTATGTCTGGGAGCATAATTCTCATACATTGCCGTAAAAGAATATCCTAAACTGAACGAATCAAAATTTAAAAATAGCCCTGCGGTAGGACCCCAGTTTACATAATCGCCGTAATCTCTCCAGCCAATTTTAATCGTAGTCGGATAAACCGGCATTATTTCAAAACCGAAAGAATATCCAACACCTTCGGAAAAAAATTTTATTATATCTGCTGTAAAAGCAGGTTTCGAATCGAAAGGAAGATTATATCTCAAAGCAAAAGTAAAGTTTTCTGGCATTTCAAAAGTTTCGTCTCCGATATCAAAATCGCCGCCTATATTTTTAAACGCGGCAAAAGCCCAAAGTCCCAAAAGAATTTTGTCAAGATTGTAATGACCGCCGAAATCCGCGGCTAAAGACATTTTCAATTCACCGCCAACTTCAAGTTGATATGCTCTAATTGTCGCACCCAATCCCCCTTTATCCATATATAACGGCATATGCGTTGACAGCGGATATACGTAATTTAAATAAAAACCGAACATATTACGATCTATCCTACCTAAATTATCATATGCAAAAGCGGCGGTAATATTCCCATATTTAGAAGGGAACATAAACGCTCCTGCTCCTCCATATACGCCATCAAAAGCCGCAATAGCGGAAAAGTCAACTCTGCTTGAAAGAATACTGAAATTTGAAGAAGGAGAATTCATAAATGACAAAGGATTCTGAGACATCACCGCAATGCTATCGCCCATTGCTCCCGACGCAGGGTCATAGTTTAGAAGAAAAATCTGAGATGGAGAAAAGTCATTTAACGCAAACGATGGCGAAGAAGCGAATAGAAAAGAACAGCTCAACAGGACAGAAACGTATTTTCTCATTTTAACAACCTGTTTAGGTTTGCGCAAAGATCATCGATATCTATAGGTTTAAAAATAACATCGTCAGCCCCAGCCGCAAAACCCTTGTCAACCTGAACTGCCATATCTCCTGTTATGAGAATTACTGGAAGTTCAGAAAAATTCCTGCTGTTTTTAATGATTTGTAATACTTCAAAACCATTTTTATCAGGTAAATTTACGTCAAGCAAAACAATATCAGGATTTTTAAGAGCCAGAGCTTCCATACCGGATTCAGAAGTAAAAGCTTTTATTACTTCAAAACCTTTAGCGTTTAATACAGCTGCTTCAGAATCAACAAATGACACGTCATCATCAATAATAAGGATTTTACTTTTTTTGTTCACGATTATTCCCCCGCTTTTTCCGGCAGCATTATCACCGTTTTATACCCTAAAGACCCTGAGAGCTCTAAAGATATATCTATTGAAGCCGTTAAATAATAATTATCCGTCAAAATCTTATACTCGGGATATATTAGAGTTATTTTATAATCCCCCTTTGGAAGTTTTATTTCCAGAGGGACAAGTGACGATAAACCTACAAATTTATTCGGTTTTGTTTTTTCTTCGATTAAAACCTGCACATTTGCCAAAGGAACAGTGTAGGAATCTTTATCCTGTACTATTTCCTTTAAAATTTCCAGCCTTGAAATTTTATCCGAGGTTGAAAGAATTTGTATTATTCTTTCATCATTGGGCGTACGTATATCCAAATTAATGCCCGAAATGTTGCCCGTAAGCTCATGGAATTCTTTTTCACGCTTTTTGTTACATTTCGAGTATAAAAATATGATACTTATAACAAGCGCCACCGATATACAGGCTATAAACAGTGGATTTGTAAAAATATTGACTTCTTTTGCAGCCTTAGGAACCTCTATTCCAAAATCTTTTCCATATTTTGAAAAAATTTTATCCTCTGCGGCTGACTGCAAGGGGTCATCCTCGCCAATGGTTATTATGCTTTGCACATAATATTCTGGCACGGAAAAACCCATACCATCATCTTCGGCTTTCAAAACAATGACTGTGGTATTATCTCTTCCACCGGAATTATTTGCCGCCATTATGAGTTCATTTGCTATGGCGTTAGGGTTGCCTCTGTGTATGTCAACTATACCTTTTATAACAGAATCGTCTATTTCACCGTTAAGTCCGTCACTGCACATTATATAATGATCTCCCGGTTTGACAATAACCGACCTGTAATCTACTTTTACCGTAGCTCCCGTTCCCAAAGCTCTGGTAATCATGCTTTGCAACTCGGCAGTTTTAACTTCATCTTCGCGCATTTTTCCTTCATCAATAAGCTCGTTGACTTTAGAATGATCTTTTGTAA
This sequence comes from Candidatus Endomicrobium procryptotermitis, assembly GCA_031279415.1. Classification (NCBI taxonomy): domain Bacteria; kingdom Pseudomonadati; phylum Elusimicrobiota; class Endomicrobiia; order Endomicrobiales; family Endomicrobiaceae; genus Endomicrobium; species Candidatus Endomicrobium procryptotermitis. The sequence goes on from JAITIP010000015.1 coordinate 57,333, forward strand.
GAAGCTCAATAATTCCACCTCTTATTCTGTAAATTCTGCTGTCTCCTGTATGATAAATATGGAGAAGACTCTCTTTACTATCAAACCTTGCGGCAACCACTGTAGTACCCATGCCCACAAGTTTAGGATATTTTAAAGTGAGATTATTAAGCATTCTGTTGGCAAGCATTATTGAAGCGGCAGGACGCAAAAGTCTTTCATCTATGTTTTCAAATCTTTTTCCAGTAATCGAACGTATGTCAGACTGGTCAAGACTTTCAAAAGTTTTCAAAATTACTTCAACGGCGCACCTGCTTGCAAAATCACCAGCTGCGCCTCCTCCCATGCCGTCGCATACGACAAAGAAATTTTTATCGGAACCGACTCCGAATGCGTCTTGATTTTCTTTTCTTACTATGCCCGTATCCGTTTTTCCGTAATAGACCATTTTCATAGAAACTGAACCTTAACCCTTTTGGCATTTCTTGCTAAAATAAATCTTATCTTAAAAAATAAGAACGCCGTTAAAATTATTAATCCCGTAAAAAATTCTTTTCTGTACTGCGACTTAAATTTACCTAACCCCGAAAATCCTATATGATCTGCACTGCCTAAAAACATAGGCCAGACAATTACATTTTTAATAATCTTTGCATTTGTGCTTATCACCTGTATAGAATCGGTAGAATTCGAAAAAAGAATGTCAAGTTTACCCATATTGAATATATCTCCTAGCAGAGGCGAGGAAGTTATAGGACTGTTGCTAGCCCTTATTTCCGCCATTAGTTCAAACTCTTTACGTCTTGTATTGCTTTTTATAACCATAATTCTTCCATCTTCAGTGGCTATTACAAAATCGTTTAACCCGTCTTTATCGAAATCATAGACAGCAGGAGAAGATATAATTCTTTTTGCTTCTGGAAGCGGCATTTTCCACAATAGTTCTCCGGCCGGATATCCTGTTTTGCCTTTTAATCCCTGTATGCTTCCGTTTGCAGAAATTATCAATACGTCTCCCATCCCGTTACCTGTAAGATCGGTAATAACTGGAGAAGAATTATGTTTAAGCCCCGCCGGAGGAGTAGGCTCTACAAAATATGTCCAAATAACTTCAAATTTCGAAACATCAATTGCCGAAACATACTGAGGTACATTAGATTGAACGACGACCTCCGGGATTGAGTCTCCGTTAATGTCTCCTACGGCCGGAGTACCTGCTATAAGATGTGCTTTTCCGGATTTTTCAACTAGATCAACGGTTTTTTTGGTTCTAGATTTACCATCGATAAAATAAACTTTTCCAGCATAACTTGCCACAACTACCATCGGAGTAAAATCTTTCGATCGATACAATACCGGACTGGCGTATATAGGTCCTTCAATAAACTCTGTATATCTGTCATAATCCGTTTCATATCCCGCATTATAAAGGAAATGAACTGCTCCATCTTCGGAACACACAACAATGTCTTTTTTGCCATTTCCAGTCAAATCCGCTATAATAGGGGTCATCTCGGAAATCACTCCACCGAGTATTTCCCTTCTTATAATGTTCCCGGTCTGCCCGTCATAAATAAACAACATAGAAGAATCAGACAAAGCAATAATGTCAAGAATAGAGTCGTCATTAACGTCGGCAAGCATGGGAGAAGTTTGTCCCGAATTAAATATTTCAATCTGTCTCCACAGAGAATCGCCCGTTTTAGCGTCCCATCCGTATAAAAATCCCGCTGCAGTAAGCATAACAATGTCGTTTTTGCCATTACCGTTAATATCGCCTATAGCCGGAGTAGATGTAATGTCATAGTCTTCAAGGGTTCTCAAAGGCGTGTCTTTTCTAAAACTTGTGTTTAGTTCAAGAGTCAGTTTATTCGGTTTATTTTTAAGCAGAGAAAGCCCCGTCCATCCAAACCATATTAAACCTATTGAAATTATAAGAGACACCACCGTAACACCTAGAGAAAGAGATTTTTGAATTTTCAATAAAAATATTTTTTGTTTTGAAGGAATTGAATAATCTTCATCAAAAGAATTGACAAATCTAAATATTGATCTTCCTATGGATATTTCATCTCCAATATCGATATTCATGCTATTGAGCTGTCCAACTTTATTGCCGTTTATGGCAACGCCTCCAGTACTGCCGACATCCGTAATCGTATATTGCCCATTATTATAAGATATTTTAGCATGTCCTTTCGATACCGTCATATCTCCGGCAAGAACTATATCGTTTTCAATTCCTCTCGGAGAAAAGTGTTCCCTTCCTATAAAAGTATCTTCAGTTTTAACGATAAATTTTTTACCTATAAACTTTCCGTAAATGCCCAATAAAAAGCATGTAGGCCTGTTGACCTCGTGAGAGTTCGGAGTAATATCTGCAAGTATCACTATGCTATAGGGACCTATGCCTATTTCATCCCCTATCTGAAGTTCTTTTTCAGAAACAGTCTTTCCGTTTACTTTCGTTCCGATAATCGTGTTTTGATCTTTTACGACATAATTGCTGCCATCTTCAGTAATTATGCTGCAATGATGTTCTGAAATATTTTTATCTTTAATAAGAATATCATTACCTTTTTTACTTCCGACAAAAATCCTTTTTTTTCTTCTTAATATGTATTCCCCTAATATCTCTTCTTTTCTTTTTAAAAACAGCCTTGGCATTTATTTTTCTCCTTGCGCTTCTCTTATCTTGCTACGAAAAGAGCAGCAATCATCGTTATTCCCAAACTTATCGTTGCAATTGTTGTACCGCCGCTGCCTCCCGATGACCCTGAAGATCCCGAAGGTTTGGAAGACGTGGAAGACGATATATCATTCAGCCTTTTTTCTATTCTTTTTATATCATTCTGAGTCTGATTTTTATTTTTATTAATTTCACTTTTGACTTCCGATGACGTAGGAACTCCTGCAACAGTTTTCTTTATATCGCTGAGTTGTTTGTTAATATAGTTCATATCAAAATTGACGGAAGATTTTTCGTAAGATGACGCAAAAACTAATGTTCTGTCGTTAAGCTCATCGATTTTCTTGGATAATTTAACATAACTTTGCCGTATTTGATTAAGGTTGTTCCTTAAATCATTGATATCTTCCTGTGATGCGGACATCGAGCCAGACTCGGCCAAATCCAGTCTCTTTGAAAGCCTGCCAAGCTTTGTATTTATCTCTTTAAACTCTTTGTTTACCGCAACTCCATCCCGCGATGCAGACAGCGAACTAGATTCGGCCAAATCCAGCCTCTTTGAAAGCCCGTCAAGCTTTATATTTATTTCTTTAAATTCTTTGCTTGCCATATAAGAAATTCCATCTTGCGAAGAAGACTTCGAACCTCCTGCGGTGACCTGCTGCTGAAGAGATTTAAACACTTTTGAATTATTAAGACTATTGTCAAGAAGCATTGGCATATTCGGAGTTAAATCAGATATCAACGCTACCATATCAACGCTGCCGCTCGATGATTTTGACGCTGGAGACGATGCGGACCTACTTTTTTCAAGAGTCATTATTTTTGCTCTTAATGCGTCAAATTCCTGACGTGTAATCTGCGAAATACTTTCTGTAGAAACAGAAGAAACAGCCTCCTCTGCAGTGATTGAAGATTTTACTCTTTTATCATATTCATAAATCGCCGAAAGGAGCGCGCCTCTCGTTATCGGTTCATCTTCGACAAAAACAGTTTCTCCGTATTTATCGATAAATTTCGGCATTTTTCTACTGAGCTCATTGATAATTTCACGCAGTACAGGATCATTTACATCCCTTTTTACAGCCGCAAAAGAAAATGAACACATATTACATATAATGACGGACGCTGCAAGCCAAGAAATAATTTTTTTTGTTTTCTTCATTTTATACCTCTTAAAAATAAAAATTTAAAGAAATTTTACTTTGCTGATCCAGGCTGTTGCCCATTCCCATGGCATAATCAATCTGCAAATATCTGCCGAATACGGTAATGTCAATTCCGAAGCCTACCGCATATGTTATATTTTTATTTATTTCTTCTTTGATACCATAACGGTTTTCCAAAGCAACTCCTTCAATACCACCTCTTAAATATAAGCCGCTTAAACCAAAATCACCGGTGTTGTAAATATTCATACATGCGAATTCAAGACCTATATTGCTTAACAAAGGTTCCTTTTGTCTTTGAATAATATCAACGCTTCCCAAAATCGACAATTTTTCTGTAAGACTGAAAGTATTTGAAACTCCGAATTTTGCGGTCAAAGCGGCATTATCCGTCCCACCGTCCCATTTCATCACAGCGCCTTTTCCTATGAATAAACCAAAATTAAAAGTTTCAAAAACATTATACAGCACTCCGGCATCTATATCATATCCAGATGCTGACCCGCCAGCAATTCCTTCCATTTTCTCCATAATATACTTAAACGATAAACCTACATACAAATTCGTATTGCTTTCCCAAACCGGCATTCCCCATGAAAAATAAACCGCATTTTGCGGGGCAGAAAAAGAACCGTATTCATTTCCCTCTTCATCGGACTTTGTAACATTATCCATAGACGAATTAATAAGCCCAACAGCAAAGACCGAACTGCGCAAAGTATCGGTAAATTTACTTATGGGCAGCGAAACCGCAATAAAATTATGTGCAGCAATCGCATCTTTTTGCCCCGGCCATTCGTCCGGCGCTCCTGCAGAACCCATAATGGTTACACTGTAATCCTGAACTTGTCCCAAGCCGGCGGGGTTCCAATATATTGCGCTCGTATCATTACTTATTGAAGTAAAAGCTCCTCCCATACCCAAAGCTCTTGCCCCGACACCTTTTTTTAAAACGGCAGCTCCACCGACTGCGGCATAGGCGTTAACACTAAGTGCAACAATAAGACAAAAAGGAATTAACCATTTTGTTGTCTTTTTCATATTATTATTTCCTTAATATCGCAAATGATTTGTAACGCCTGTTTTCTTTACCGTCGCTTTTCATTATTATCTCGCATATATATACTCCGTTTGCGAGACTGTCTCCCGCATAACTCTTTGCGTTCCATGTAACTTTGCTTTCGCCTGCAGGAGAAAAAACCGAATTTAAAACCTGACTTACGAGTTTGCCTGCCCTATCATATATATTAATCGTTACAGATGCTTGCTGCGCAATAACAAATCTTATATTCATAGCTCCCTTTTTCGGATTATATGGAGAAGGATAAGGCAATAAATCGGCAACAGGATTGCTGTTTACTGTAAAAGTTAAAGTTGCGGAGGTAGTTATACCCGTGTTGTCAACAAGTTCGATCCACAGTGTATGCTCTCCCTGCGCTAAAATATCTCCGGTATAGTTATAATCCAAAATTTCATTTGTAATAAATTTTCCCTCTCCCGTTTCTACGTTTCTTACGGTAACGGTCGAAGCGCCGACACACATTCTTATAGTTACACTAGACTCGTTAAAACCGAAAGGTGAATATATTCTTGCTTGTATCTGCGGTCTGTTTGAAGATATTTTTGTCGGCTGCAAAATTTCGATTGAACTGCTTGTAGAGATGCCGATGCGCACTATATGCGTTGTTGTGTTCCCATATTCGTTTGCGCCGTTTTGGGCATACCATTGCAGATAATTGACGCCCGGCTTAAATCCGGATATAACTACAGTCGACACAGTTACAGTCGATGTAGACGCTGTCTGTCCTTCTTGATATTGATAAAGATACGTAAAGGGACCAATTTCATCCGTCGGAGGCGTTTCGGAAATCTTATAACCAACGCGTTTTATCGATTTGGCGCCGGTATGCACTGTTACACCTATATTTACATTGTTTGCTACAGAAATAGTATCACTTGAAGCTGGAACAAAATCATAAAACACAATATCGGGATTTGATACTTTTATTGACGCAAGAAGCCCTGAATTCAATCTGTAATCGAAACTTTTTTGATTTACGGAAATTCCTTCGTTGACTGACAAGGAATTTTTATATTTTTTACCGTCGGACAAGTCATTAACAGAACTTCCATTTGTCATACTGAGCTGATTATTATAGTCAGCCGCAAACAAAAATGACTGGATGGAAAAACACAATAACAAAAATATAATATACTTGATTTTTTTCATTGTAAGTTTACCAGCGCCGATATTTTTCCTCTTGCTGACACAAAATTTTCTAAAGCTTTTCCTATAATCGTACCAGATTTCGGATCAGCCGCTTTCATGGCATATCCGGGAGTAGAAGAAGCGACAAGTAAATCACCGCGTTTTATATTTCCACCTTCATTATTAACTTTTATCGGCACCCTGCCAACCAAGGCAAGTTTATAACCTTTTTCACCTGAATTTAGCACTACTCCGGGCTCTGTAGAAATTACTCCGGCTACTTTCGTATCATTTGCAGTTCTAGATCTTTCAACATAACCATCTCTGGTTTCGGAAATAATAACCACATCACCAGATTCAAGTATTTCATTTGAAGGATATATTTCTGCAAGGTCGGCACTAGAAATAGCCGTATTGGTTGCATAGATAGTACCGTAAACTACTAAATTAGCGGTTGCAGTGCTGTTGCCTATCGCCAGCACTGCCCCAGTATTCCTTGTTTCTGTAGAAATAATAACTCCACCTATATCAAATTTATTATCTGAGGCGCTTATGGCATATACCGCTGTCCCAGCAGTCAATGCATATGCCGCACTTGCAACTAACACATTTTTATTAAAATCTTCCGAGTATGCCGCTGTCCCAGCAGTCAATGCATATGCCGCCGTACCTGCATTTATGGCATATCCTGCACCTGTCGC
>JAITIP010000016.1 GCA_031279415.1 Candidatus Endomicrobium procryptotermitis
ATATAACGATGGAGATAGAGTTGATAATGCCTGTGGCGATGGAGCCGCAGTTAAGGTTTGCAATAAGGGAAGGCGGGAGAACTGTGGGGTCAGGCGTAGTTACTGAAATTATAAAGTAATTAATATCTAAAGTCAGTCTCGTCCAGTAAAATCTAGGCTGATTTGGATTTTTATATAATTCTAAATAGGATTAAAAATTTATGGTAAATGAAAAAACAGTTCCAACACAGCGTTTGAGAATTAAGTTGCGTGCATACGATCATAAAATGTTAGATGATTCGCTCGCAAAAATTGTTGAAACAGCAAGACGTACAGGTGCGGCAATAACAGGTCCCGTTCTTTTACCGACTCACATAAAGAAATATACGGTTAACAGATCGGTTCATACAGATAAAAAGTCGCGCGAACAGTTTGAAATGAGAATTCACAAAAGGTTGGTGGATATACGTGAGCCCTCTTCAAAAACTGTTGAAGAGCTTATGAAACTTGATTTGCCGGCAGGCGTAGATATTGAAATCAAGATGTAACAACAAAGATACTTGAAATTTAAAAAGACGCCGCTTGAGAAAGCGAAATCAAAACGTAATAAAAATACTTGAATTTTAGAGAGAAAATATGTTAAAATCAATAATTGGCAAAAAAGTAGGCATGACGCAAGTTTTCGACGATAAAGGAAATCTCATTCCTGTTACTGTCGTCGAAGCAGGTCCTTGTATCGTTACGGGCGTACGCACGATGGAAAAAGATGGATACACCGCGGTTCAGCTTGGATTCGGAGATGTTGAAGAAAAGAAGCTCAACAAACCTCAGGTTGGAATGTTTAAGAAAAACAATCTCTCTCCAAAAAAAGTTCTCAGAGAAGTAAGAGTTAATGATGTTACTCCTTATTCTGTGGGACAGGAAATCAAAGTTGATTTATTTAAAGCAGGCGATTATGTCGATATTTCTGCGCTGACCAAAGGTAAAGGCTTTGCTGGAGTCATCAAGAGACATAATTTTGGCATGCAGCCCAGAACTCACGGGCAGTCAGATAGAATGAGAGCCAGAGGTTCCAGCGGCGGACAGGGTCCGCAAAAGCTTTTTAAAGGCATGAGAATGTCTGGACATTTAGGTAATGAATATGTTACAATCCAAAAATTATTGGTTGTAAATGTTGACCCTGAAAAAAATCTTATGCTTATAAAAGGCGCAGTTCCCGCAGTAAAAACCGGAACACTTTTTATAAACAATACAATAAAGAAGATACCGGTTGTGCAGGAAATAAAAGCTGTGGGCAAGAAAAAATAAGAATCGGCGGGGTGACTTGTAAATAAATGACAGTGATTAGCTATGCGTTTATAATCAGCAGCGGTGATTAATAGCTGTGCGAAGATGATTTGAGAGTAAAAAATAGAAATGATTGCTATGTTTTCTAAAATTGAGTTGACGATAAAAGTTTGCAAAAAAGGCTGAAAAATAAAAGTAACTGCTGCAGAAATATTTGGCAGACGAAATTGAAAATAAAAATAATTTTCGAATTTTGCATATAGAGATTTATTTTTGTGGGCTGTGAAACGGGAAAAATAAAAAGTAATTCAAGAGAGAATGTAAAATGGAAACAATAGTTTATAATGCCAAAGGTCAGGAGAAAGGGAAAATAGAGCTTCCCCTTTTTTTCAGTACAGAAGTATCGAATACGCTTTTACATGAAATAACTACGGCCTATTTGAACAACCAAAGATCTGGTACGCACAAAACGAAGTCAAGAGGCGAAGTTTCTTTTTCTGGAGCAAAACCATGGAAACAGAAAGGTACGGGTAATGCTCGTGCCGGTCAAAAAAACTCTCCTCTTTGGAAAAAAGGTGGAGTTATTTTTGGACCTAAACCGAGAGATTATTACACAAAAATGTCAAAACAGAAAAAAAGACTTTCTTTGAATATGGCGTTTGCGGCTCAGTTACAGAATGGAAATGTTATATTTGTGGATTCAGTAAAAGTCGATGAAGCAAAAACAAAAAAAGTTGCCGAACTTATAAAGAATCTTAAAGTTGATGGAAAAAAAGTCATATTTGCCATAAATGCCACCGCAGATTTTAAAGTTGCGGCACGCAATATTGAAAACGTGGTAGTAGAAAATATAAAAAATGTAAATGCTTATCAGCTTCTTTGGGCTGACAAAATTATTACTACGCCCGAAGCTATAGAAAGCATTAGAGAGAGACAATCTTTATAAAAAAGATTGTCTTTATTAATTTGACAGGGAATAAAATGGATATCAGAAATATTATCAAGAAACCTTTAGTAACAGAAAAAGCTTCCTTTATGAAAGAAAAAGACAATAAGTATACTTTTATGGTGGATAAAGACGCAAACAAGTTTCAGATTAAGCAGGCCGTTGAAACGTTGTTTAAAGTAAGAGTCGAAAGCGTGCATACTTCAAACTATAAAGGTAAAGAAAAGAGAATGGGCATGCATTCAGGATATAGAAGTGATTGGAAAAAAGCAATTGTTAAACTTGGTAAAGGCCAAGAAATTCAAATGGTCGATGAAGCCTAAATGGCTGGTAAAAAATAAAATTTTCCGCTGAATATCTGTTGGAAAATTTATTTAGAAGTAACTATGGGGTTGCCGGCAAACGTGCTCCCCGATAACAGGAAGAAAACATAGATGCCGATTAAAACATTTAAGCCATACACTCAGTCCAGAAGACAGATGTCAGTTTCGGATTTTTCAGACATTACAAAAACCACTCCAGACAAATCTTTAATCAAAATTCTTAAAAAGTCGGGCGGCCGCAACAATACAGGTCAAGTAATGGTGCGTTTCAGAGGAGGGGGCCATAAAAGATTTTATAGGATAATTGATTTTAAAAGGGATAAAATAAATGTTCCGGCTGAAGTTGTAGCTGTCGAATACGATCCTAACCGTTCAAGCAGAATAGCGCTTCTGCAATATAAGGATGGCGAAAAAAGATATATAATTCAGCCTGCGGGAGTAAAAGTGGGAGATTCGCTTATGTCAGGTCCGGATGCCGAGATAAAAGCGGGTAATGCTCTTCCTATTTTTAATATTCCAATAGGTACGTTTATACATAACATCGAGCTTGCACCCGGAAAAGGTGCACAACTGGTGCGTTCGGCGGGTGCTGCAGCGCAGCTTCTTGCAAAAGAAGGTGATTATGCTCACATAAGAATGCCTTCAGGAGAAATAAGGCTTGTCAGGGTAAAATGTTATGCGACGATTGGGCAGGTAGGTAACTTAGACCATGAGAATGTTACGATAGGCTCTGCAGGAAGAAACCGCCACAAAGGGTTTAAACCGCATGTGCGCGGAACTGCAATGAATGCTGTTGACCATCCTCACGGAGGAGGCAGAGGCAGATCTAAAGGTAACAATCAGCCGAGAAGCCCATGGAACCAACCTGCTAAAGGTTTTAAAACCAGATCGCCTAAAGTGTGGGACTGGGTTATCGTAAGCCATCGTAATAAAGCAAAGAAGTCGTAGTGGAGGAAGAAAATAAATGAGTCGTTCAACTAAAAAGGGCCCTTATGTAGATGAGAAGCTTTTGAAGAAAATGCAAAAGCTCAATGAAACCGGTGACAAAAAAGTTATCAGGACATGGGCTCGCGCTTGCGTGATAACTCCGGAATTTGTAGGACATACAATAGCAATACATAATGGTAAAAAATTTCTACCGATTTTTATATCGGAACAAATGGTCGGCCATAGGCTCGGAGAGTTTGCTCCCACGAGGACGTTCAAAGGGCATGGCGGCATGACTAAACAGGAAACTTCACTTACATAAAAAGAAAAAGGACAAATTAAGATGGAAGCAAAAGCTACGGCAAAGTTTGTGAGATATACACCGAGAAAAGTAAATCAGGTCTGTACGCTTATCAGAGGCCGAAAAGTAGAAAAAGCATTTGAAACACTTTCTTTTCTTCATAAGGCTGCCGCAACGCTCGTCGAAAAAGTCTTAAAAAGTGCAACGGCAAATTCTGGCAGACTTAAAGATTTTTCAGGGTTAAAAGTAAAAGAAGCCTGGGTAGGAAATGGACCTATCTTAAAAAGAATGAGACCTGGTCCTATGGGAAGAGGAATGCCCATCAAAAAAAGAACGTCACATCTGACAATAGTCGTTACTGATGTCGGTGTTGTGCCGGATAAAAGAAAGAAAAAAGCTGCTGTAAAATCGGTAAATGCAAATACATTGACTATAAAACCTGAAATGGATAAAACTAAAAAAGGGTTAAACGCTAAAAAAGAAGAAAAAATAAAGTAAAAGGGTAAGGCAAAATATGGGGCATAAAGTTCATCCTAAAAGTGTAAGATTAGGGTATATCAAAGATTGGGATTCCAAGTGGTTTAATCTTAAAGAAACTCCGGACTTCATTGAAGAAGACCGCAGGATAAGAACCGTTCTTAAAGAAAAACTTAAATTGGCTTCCGTTTCAAAAATAGGCATTGAAAGAGCGGGAAAATATCTCCGCGTCAATATCTATACTGCGCGTCCCGGAATAGTGATAGGAAAGGGCGGGCAGGGGATTGAAACTTTAAGAAAAGAAATTGAAAATATGACTTCGAGAAAAACTTTTGTAAATGTCATGGAAATTAAAAGACCTGAAATTGACGCGCAGCTTGCTGCAGAAAGCATTGCCTTTCAGCTGGAAAGACAGATTGCTTTCAGAAGAGCAATGAAAAAAACTATTGAAAAAGCGATGACAGCTGGAGCGCAGGGAATAAAAGTCATGGTTTCTGGAAGGCTTGGCGGCGCTGAAATTGCCAGAACGGAATGGCTTAAAGAGGGAAGAGTTCCTCTTCAGACTTTTAGAGCGGACATAGATTATGGTTTTACTGAGGCTTACACTACGATGGGACAAATTGGAGTAAAAGTTTGGATATTTAAAAAAGAGCATTTTAAAAAGAGTGCAAAAGAATTGCTTGAAGAAGCGAAACTTGTGGACACGGAAACTTTAGCGGTGAATGCGGCTAATCCAGAAGGGTCTAAATAAATTATAAGACATTAAGTTGAGGACATTTATATGTTAATGCCAAAAAGAGTAAAATATAGAAAGACACATAGGGGAAGAATGAAAGGCAACGCTAAAGGCGGTACGTATTTAGCGTTTGGTAAGTACGGTCTTCAGGCTCTTGAGCCTGTGTGGATAAACAGCAATCAAATAGAAGCTGCTCGTATAACGCTCACAAGGTTTACAAAAAAAGGTGGAAAAGTTTGGATCAGAATATTCCCTGATAAACCAGTCACAAAAAAGCCTGCTGAAACCAGAATGGGTAAGGGTAAAGGCGATCCGCAGTTTTGGGTAGCAGTGGTAAAGCCTGGAAGAGTGATGTTTGAGATGGAAGGAATTCCCGAAATGGAAGCTAGAAAAGCTTTAAAGCTTGCTTCCAATAAACTTCCGATACACACAAAAATTTTAGTGAGAGCGGATATTTAAGATGAAAAGTAAAAACTGGCAGGAAATGCAAAATATGTCTAACGCAGAACTCGCTGCGAAACTCAACGATATGCAGGACAGGATTTTCAAATTGAAGTTTCGCCATACAACTGCGCCCGTAAAAAATCCTCTTGAGATAAGAATTTTAAGAAGAGATATTGCAAGGGTAAAAACTCTCCTTGCGCAAAAAAGCGAGTCTGATAATAAGACGATATAATAGGAAGGAAAAATGGCAGAACGTGGAAAACGCAAATACCGTACAGGTATAGTAATAAGTGATAAAAGTAGTAAAACAAGACTAGTTTCCGTTGAGATATCATACCGGCATGCTTTATACGACCGTGTTATACGTTCGAAAAGAAAATTTTCGGTACACGATGAGAAAAATGAATCACATATAGGTGATACTGTTAAAATAATGGAATGCAGGCCTTTATCAAAGACGAAGAGATGGATAATGGTTGAGATTATAAACAAAGCATAAGGGCAGAGTTGCCCGTTTGAGGTTAAAAAATGATTCAAGAAAGATCCATTTTAAATGTAGCAGACAATTCAGGTGCAAAATCAGTACGCTGTTTTAGAGTGACAAAAGGTCTAAAACGCCGTTATGCAAGTATCGGAGATGTTATACACGCTTCCGTTCAGGATGCAATACCACATGCCAACATTAAAAAAGGCGACGTAGTCAAAGCCGTTATAGTGCGTACAGTAAAAGAAATACGCAGAGCGGATGGAACATACATAAAGTTTGACGACAATGCAGCTGTTATCATCAATGACGAAGGAGAACCTAAAGGGACTCGCATATTTGGACCAGTGGCAAGAGAGCTCAGAGAATGCAATTATCTTAAAATAATTTCTTTGGCTCCGGAAGTGATTTAACTAAAGTAGTAATGGGATATAAAAATGCTCAATATTAAGAAAAAAGATAAAGTAATTGTTTTATCAGGTAAGTATAAAGGCAAAAAAGGCGAAGTTCTGAAAGTTTATCCGGAAGATGCGAAAATTATAGTCTCTAAAGTTAATTTTGTAAAAAGACACACGAAGCCCACGCAGAGAGATCCGGGCGGAATCCGTGAAAAAGAAGCTCCTATAGCTATCGGCAAAGTAAAGCTTGTCTGCCCCAAATGTAATCAGGCGTCCAGACCTAAATTTGATGAACTTTCAGATGGGAAAAAAATAAGAATATGCCGTAAGTGCGGCGAAATGATAGTATAAGGGAAATAATAATGAATCAACCTCGTTTAAAAGAATTTTATCGAAAAAACGTAACACCGAAATTGCTGAAACAATTTAAATTCAAAAACGTCCACCAGGTTCCGAAACTTGAAAAAATTGTAATCAATATCGGCGTAAGCGAAGCCAAAGACAATATCAAAACTTTGGAAACGGCTATTTCTGAACTCGGATTGATAACGGGACAGAAGCCCGTTACATGCCGTGCGAAAAAGTCCGTATCAAACTTTAAAATCCGTCAAAATATGCCGATAGGCACGAAAGTTACTTTAAGAAACGCGATAATGTACGAATTTTTGGACAGGCTTATAAATATTGCGATTCCGCGTATAAGGGATTTCAGGGGAATTGAGCCTAACAGTTTTGACGGAAAGGGAAATTTTAATTTAGGCATTACGGAACAGTACATATTCCCAGAGGTAAACGTTGAAAAATCTGACAAGTCAAGAGGTATGAATATAACGATAGTAACGTCGGCAAAAGAAGACGAACATGCAAAAGCTTTGCTAGATCTTCTCGGAATGCCTTTCAAAAAAAGAGACAATAAATAAGACAAAGGATATTTATTTATGGCAACAACTTCAGCAGAAGCAAAGATGAGAAAATCCCAAAAATTCTCGACGCGTTACAGGAATAGATGCCGACTCTGCGGCAGGCCGCGCGGCTATTATAGGGATTTTGGGCTTTGTAGAATATGTTTGCGCAAATTAGCGCATAACGGAGAAATACCAGGTATTACAAAATCAAGCTGGTAATATTTTATTTAAAGAGGTCGGTTAATGATTACGGATCCAATATCAGATATGTTTTTACGCATACGCAACGCGAATGCGAAGCTTCATGAAAAAGTTGACATTCCATCTTCGAAAATGAAAGTGGAACTGGCAAGAATTCTTAAAGGGGAAGGTTATATTGCCAATTACAAAAATATTGAGGACCATAAACAAGGAGTTTTGAGAGTTTATCTTAAGTATACTACTGAAGGCAAACAAGTTCTTCAGGGAATCAAAAGAGTTTCAAAGTCAAGTCTCAGGATATATAAAGGTTATGCCGATATGCCTAAAACTTTCGGAGGTTTAGGCATTACTGTCGTGTCAACATCGAAAGGATTGATGACGGACAGACAGGCTAGAAGAGATAAGATCGGTGGAGAAATAGTCGGGTATGTCTGGTAAAAAATTTATATTGAGGATCAAACAATGAGTCGCTTAGGTAAAAAGCCGGTTGTGTTACCGGACAAAGTTAAAGCCGAATTTAAAAATGGAGTCCTTGAAATGTCTGGACCTAACGGAAAGCTCTCCCAGCCAATCGATAAAAAAATATCCGTGAAAGTAGAAAATAATTCTGTTATTTTGGGAGCTCTTGGAAAAAGCCGCGAATATAACATGATGCACGGACTTTATAGAGGGCTTACAAATAATATGGTTGAAGGTGTGACGAAAGGTTTTAAGAAAGAGCTTGAAATAGTAGGTTTGGGTTATAAAGCGAATATCGAAGGCGGTAAAAATTTGGTGATGTCAGTGGGATTTTCCCATACAGTTTCTATTCCCATACCTCAGACGGTGAAAATTACCGCGGCTTTAACGCCTGACAAAAATACGCTCATTACTGTAACAGGAATAGACAAATACGAAGTGGGTGCTTTTGCTGCAAAAGTAAGAGCGGTAAAACCGCCGGAACCATATAAAGGTTTCGGAATAAGATATGTTGGCGAACACATAATAAGAAAAGCCGGAAAAGCAGCGGCCGGCGGTAAAAAATAGAGGAAATAGATGAAAGATTCAAAAAAAAGATTTGATTACCGCGTAAAAAGAGTAAGAAGCAAAATTGAAGGTACGCAGGAAAGGCCGCGTTTGGCGGTTCACCGCGGACATAAACATATTTATGCTCAAATAATAGATGACAGCAACGGAGTAACGCTTGCCGCCGCTTCGACTTTGTCTCCGGAACTAAAAGGAAAGCTCAAGGTTACAGATACGGTCGCTGCCGCGAAGTCCGTTGGAGATTTGATAGCGAAAAAAGCTGGTGAAAAAGGCGTGAAAAAAGTGGTTTTTGACCGCAGAGGTTATGAATATACAGGAAAAGTAAAAGCTCTTGCGGATGCTGCCAGAGAAAACGGATTGGAATTTTAACGGCAGAAGCTGGGAAGTTTGGAAGCTGAGTAATGGCAAAAACTTCTTTGCTGAAACAAATACATATATATATTGATTTATAGAGCGTTTGAATGGTTGTTAAATAAGTTAAGATTTAAGAGCGTTTAGCTCCTCTAAACTTCCCAGCTACCCAGCTCTCTAAACTTTTATTTGGAGGATCAGTTGGCTGAACAATTTGGAAAACAAAATCAAAATGACAGTGGTTTGAAAGAAACTGTTGTAGCGGTTAACAGAGTTGCAAAAGTCGTTAAAGGCGGAAAAAGATTTTCTTTTAACGCTTTGGTGGTCGTTGGAGATGGAGCGGGTAAAGTCGGCTGTGGTCTCGGAAAAGCAAACGAAGTGCAGGCAGCCATACAAAAAGGCAGTACTCATGCCGCCAAACATATGGTTACTGTGCAGCTTAAAGGAAGCACCATCCCTCACGAAATAATCGGTGTATCGGGTTCAGGAAAAGTACTGTTAAAACCTGCAGCGCCAGGTACAGGCGTTATAGCCGGTGGTGCAGTGAGAGCAGTTCTTGAAGCTGTCGGGATAAAAGATATTCTTACAAAATCCATGCGATCTTCAAATCCTTTTAACGTAGTTTATGCCGCAATAGAAGCTCTTAAAGAGCTTCGTACGAAAGAAGATGTGGCAAAAATCAGAAATAAAGAGGTTGCGGAAATATGATAGGCTTAAATAATTTAAAGCCCGCAAAAGGCTCAAAACATAGAAAAAAAATTGTGGGACGTGGTCTTGGTTCGGGCATGGGCCGCACGGCAACACGTGGTTCAAAAGGTCAGAAGTCGCGTTCCGGCGATGGCTCGAAAAAAATAGGATTTGAAGGTGGACAGATGCCTATTTTACGAAGAATTCCTAAAAGAGGTTTCAATAACAATATGTTTCGTAAGGAATATGAGATAGTCAATATTGACAAACTTAACAAATTTGAAGCGGGCGCAGAGATTACCGGAGATAAACTTAAGGAAGCCGGCATGATCGCAAAATCAAAGCCTGTTAAAATACTTGGGATTGGAGAATTACATAAATCTTTAACTGTTAAGGCGGCGGCTTTTTCGAAATCTGCCGCAGAAAAGATAAAAACGGCAGGCGGAAAAGCCGAAATAATAAAATAACGGGAATACTATATGCATAACAGTTTCGCTGATATTTTTAAAGTTCCTGAATTAAAAAGAAGAATATTTTTTACTTTACTCATTATCATTGCTTACAGAATAGGAGCCTCAATTCCTATTCCAGGCATAAATGCTGAAGCTGTCAAATCTTTATTTGCAGCGCAGGGCAACGGGCTTTTGGGTTTCCTTGACATGTTTTCTGGCGGCGCTCTAAACAGAATGTCAGTTTTTTCTATGGGTATAATGCCCTATATCAATGCATCCATTATCATGAGCTTAATGCAGGGCGCACATGTAATTCCTTATTTGGACAGACTGGCAAAAGAAGGCGAACAGGGCAGAAAAAGGCTTACACAGATTACAAGGTATGGAACGCTTATCTTGGGAGCTATTCAGTCTTTTGGACTGACGATGGCTATAAGCAGGATGCCTACTCCTTCTGGTATGCCGATAGTAGTTGATCCTTCGCTGTCATGGATAATAATGACCATAACTACGCTTGTTACAGGTACGGTTTTAATAATGTGGCTCGGCGAGCAAGTTACGGAACGAGGTATAGGCAACGGCATATCTTTAATAATATTTGCAGGTATAGTCGAAAGGCTCCCTCACGCCTTTTTTGGAGTTGTAAAACTCGTACGCATGGAAGAGCTTTCACTTTTTTATGCTTTAGGGCTTTTGATTCTTATTTTGCTTGTTCTTTTGGTAGTTGTGTGGGTTGAAACTGCTCAAAGAAAAATTCCTATACATTATGCTAAAAGAATGGTCGGAAGAAAAATGTATGGTGGACAGACGTCATTTCTTCCTTTAAAAGTTGACCAGAGCGGGGTTATTGCTGTTATCTTTTCAGTGTCTATATTGTCAGCGCCGCTGACCGTGGCGCAGTTTGTTCCAGAATGGACAATTGCGGGGTTTCCTATAGCGAAAAAAATAACTGAATGGTTTAATCACGGGTCGGTTTGGTATAGTGCAATTTATGCCGCGCTTGTTATTTTCTTTTGTTATTTTTATAATTCCATTTCTTTTAACCCGAAAGATTTGGCTGAGAATATGAAAAAGTCCGGCGGATTTATACCAGGAATAAGGCCAGGAGATCCGACGGCACAATACATACAGAAAGTCTTGGAAAGAGTTACTTTGGGCGGCGCTTTATTTGTTGCCTGTATAGCCGTTTTACCAGATTATTTGAGGACGATGATGAGCGCTCCATTTTTTTTCGGAGGAACTTCGCTTCTTATAGTCGTAGGCGTTTCTCTTGATACTATAGGGCAGATAGAGTCTCATCTTATTATGCGCCATTATGAAGGGTTTATGAAAGAAGGACGCATAAAAGGCAGATGGTTTAACATAAAATAGCAGGACGGGGTTTGGCATAAGAGAAAAAATGTGTGATGATAAAGAACAATGGATTTAAGCAGAAAAACGGCGGAGTACGTGCAAGAGAGGCAAGGTAAAGAGTTGGTCGGGAGATATCGCGTGGTTTTGGGTGAAAGCGAATTGAAATTAAAATAAATTTTTTAAAAGGCTTTGAAATGAATTTTATATTATTAGGAGCGCCTGGAGCTGGAAAAGGTACTCAGGCAAAACTTATTGCTGAAAAATACGACATAGTTCATCTTTCTACTGGAGATATGTTCAGGGAAGCAAAAAAACAAGATAAAGAACTTGACGCTTTGATGTCGGCCGGTAAACTTATATCTGACGAGATAGTTATAAATATGGTTAAAA
Source organism: Candidatus Endomicrobium procryptotermitis (assembly GCA_031279415.1). NCBI lineage: Bacteria > Pseudomonadati > Elusimicrobiota > Endomicrobiia > Endomicrobiales > Endomicrobiaceae > Endomicrobium > Candidatus Endomicrobium procryptotermitis. Next base: position 11,668 of record JAITIP010000016.1, read on the forward strand.
ACCGTTTGAAGAAAGATGATGTAGCCGTCGGCTTTCTTTTGGATGGGTTTCCGAGAACGGTGAAGCAGGCCGAAGAATTAGATAAAATACTTAAAGCCGAAAATAGAAGCATAGATGCGGTTTTTTGTATAGAAGTAAGTTCAGAAGAAGTAGTTAAAAGAATTTCAGGAAGACGGTCCTGCGGAAAATGTAAAGCTGATTTTAACATTGTGTTTAATCCGCCAAAAGAGGAAAATATGTGTGATTTTTGTAATGGCACGCTTATTCAGAGAGCTGACGATAAAGAAGATGTAGTTCTCAACAGGCTTAAAGTTTACGAAAATCAGACAAAACCGCTGGCAGAATATTATAAAAAAGCCGCTCTTTTGGCAAATATTGACGGTTTGAAAGATGAAAAAGGCGTGTTTGAACAAATAGTAAATTATATTGAAAATCGGAAAAAATAAATTGTTTTTTAAAAAGAGCAGTATTGAGATTAAAACAAAATACGAATTGGAAAAAATGAAAGTTGCGGGCAGGGTTGTCGGAGAGATTTTACAAAAACTTTCCGAAATCATAAAGCCCGGAATTACAACTAAAGATATAGATGAATTTTCCGAAAAATATATAAGATCATTGAAGATGATACCTGCTTTCCTCGGATATAGAGGGTACCCTGCTTCGGCATGCGTTTCAATAAACGATGAAGTGGTGCACGGGATTCCGAATGCTTCCCGTACGCTTAAATCAGGTGATATAGTTTCTGTTGATATGGGAGTAATTTACGAAGGCTATTATGGCGACGCAGCAAAAACTTATGCAGTCGGCAGCATCTCCGACACCGCCGCAAAACTGATGGAAATTACCGAACTTTCATTACAGAAAGGCATAGAGCAGATTGTGCCTGGCAACAGGCTCGGCGATATTTCTTTTGCGGTTCAAAAGGCTGTAGAAGAAGCAGGTTTTTCAGTAGTAAGAGATTTTGTAGGGCATGGTATCGGAAGAGCCATGCATGAAGAACCACAGATTCCTAACTTCGGAAAGGCAAATACAGGCATAAAACTTTTACCGGGCATGGTTTTAGCGGTTGAACCCATGGTAAATGTAGGCGGCTATGAAGTTGACATACTTGACGATGATTGGACTGTCGTGACAAGAGATGGCAGTTTGAGCGCTCATTTTGAGCATACTATCGCCATAACAGAAAAAGGGCACGAAATATTAACTAAGGTATAAAATGACAAAAGAAGAAAAAATCGTCGTTGATGGTAAAATTCTGGAATCTCTACCTAATGCGATGTTTAAAGTCGAAATTGAGGGCGGGCATATAATTTTAGCGCATATTTGCGGTAAAATGAGAATGCATTATATTAAGATTTTGCCCGGCGATAAAGTAAAATTAGAACTCTCCCCCTATGATTTGACAAGGGGAAGAATAACTTATAGAGAGAAATGAATTTGAGAACGCAGGCAGTTTAAGCGAATAGTAAAAATATAGAGTTAAGGGTAAAAATTTTAATACACTGTATTTTGCACAGAATATGAGTTGTTGTTTTTGAACAAAACTTATCATTTGCGCTTTTGCAGTTTAAAGGGAGATATAAAAATGGAGAAAATTAAAGAAAACGTTGTAAAATACGGGCGCTTGATTTTGGATATAAGCGTGGTAGTTGAAGCGGTGGTTGTCGTATTGTATTTTTTAATATCATCGATAACTGTTATAGCGCGCGGTAGTTTTTTGTATTTCTTGATATCTTTAGTTACCAGTGTTATTGCGTTGCTTGCGATAATAGTTTTTAATTATCTTGTTTATTTGATTATAGATATACGTGACAGTTTAATAAAACTTACAAACAAATAAGAAGAATTTTAACGGAGTAATAAATGAAAGTTAGAGCATCAGTAAAACCGATCTGCCAGAAGTGCAAAGTCGTAAAACGTAAAGGCGTCGTAAGAGTGACGTGTTCGGATCCCAGACATAAACAGAGACAGGGATAATTTTTAAAGCACAAAAGAAGTTAAATGGAGGAAAGATAATGGCGCGTGTAGCTGGAGTTGACTTACCTAAAAATAAAAGACTTGATATAGCGCTCAGATATATTTACGGCATAGGACCTGCTATAGCAAATGAAATGATTGCGGAACTCGGTTTAGATGCCGCAAAAAGAGTTAAAGATTTGACGGAAGAAGAAGTCAATAAAATCAACACTTTAATCACGAAAAATCTTAAAGTTGAAGGTGATTTAAGACGTGAAATTCAGGGAAATATAAAAAGGCTCATAGAAATCGGAAGTTACAGAGGGTTGCGGCACAGAAGAAATCTTCCTGTAAGAGGGCAGCGTTCTAAAACAAATGCGCGCACAAGACGCGGAAAGAGAAAAACCGTTGGAGCAGGCAAAGCGCAGCCTCAGGGCAAAAAAGGTTAATAATTTATATAAGGTAATTTTTACGGAGGCTGGAAATGGCTGATGAAAAGAAGTCTGGTTCAAAAAAGAAAATTAAATATACAGGCGGTGTAGCCAGAGCGTATATATTGTCATCTTTCAATAATACGATAGTGAATATAACAGATGAAAGAGGAAATACTTTGGCATGGGCATCTGCCGGAGGCGCGGGATTTAAAGGAACGAAAAAAGGTACTCCTTTTGCAGCTCAGATGACAGCTGCCACCGTAGGAAAAAAAGCTTTTGATTTCGGAGTAAAACAGGTTACGGTTTTTGTTAACGGACCCGGACCTGGAAGAGAAACGGCGATAAGAGGATTACAAAGTTCTGGTTTGATAATTACGGCAATTAAAGATATTACGCCGGTACCGCATGACGGCTGTCGTCCGCCTAAACCGAGAAGAGTATAATATTGGCATTTTTTCGGCATCACGGCTGCTGTCGGAAGAACGCTTAAAATGAGGTAAATAATTTCGGAGGATTTTAATAGATGTCACGTTATTTAGAGTCAGTATGTAAATTATGCCGCAGGGAAAAAGAAAAACTTTTTCTTAAAGGCGAAAGATGTTCTGCGAATTGCACTCTTGATAGAAAAAGAGGCAAAAATGGTCCTGGTCAGCACGGTGCAGGAAAAAGTAAAATGTCAGATTATGCAAAACATTTGCGTGAAAAACAAAAGGCAAGAAGAGTTTATGGTTTAACGGAAGAACAGTTTCGCCACTATTACGTTTTGGCAGAAAAGATGAAAGGTTCTACAGGTGACAATCTGCTTCAGCTGCTTGAGCTGAGGCTCGACAATGTTGTTTATCGTTTAGGTTTTGCTTCTTCAAAAAAAATGGCTAGACAGATTGTAAATCACGGAAATATTTTTGTTAATGACAAGAAAATAAATGTGCCGCGCTATCAGGTTAAAGCCGGCGATGTGATAACCGTTCCGGAAAAATACAAAGAAAATTTCGTATTGAAAAAACTACTTGAAAAAACGTCAACGAATATTCCATCGTGGCTTAATTTCGATAAAACTAAAGTTGTGGGAACCGTCGTAAGCGAGCCTCTTCCGGGTGAAACTTCCCATCCTATAGATAGTCAGCTCATAGTTGAATACTATTCAAAATAAACTAACAGCCTTTCGGCTTGTTAAGCGAGGTTATACAGCATGAAAATGCCAGATTTAGAAAAACTACGTAAGCTAACAATTGATGAAAAAACGGCTACTGAATTTTATGGTCGTTTTACCGCAGAACCTTTTGAACGCGGTTATGGTCATACAATAGGAAATTCTTTACGCAGAATTTTACTTTCAAGTCTTGAAGGCGCTGCGATAGCTTCCGTTAAGATTACTGGAGCTTTGCACGAATTTGCCGTATTGAAAGGTGTCAAAGAAGATGTTGCCCAGATTATATTAAATCTTAAAAAAATTAGAGTGAAACTTCATACGGGCGAGTCGGAAAGACTTTATTTAAAAGTAAAAAAAGCAGGCAAAGTTATGGCAAAAGATATCGAAGTCAATGCAAACGCCGAAATAATGAATCCCGAACAGGAAATAGCGAATATAGATAATGGTACAGTTCTTGAAATGGAAATGGAAGTCATGTCCGGAAAAGGATATGTGCTTGCTGACGAAATAAAAAATCATAAACATTCCGTGGGAACGATAGTGCTCGATTCACTTTTTTCCCCTATAAAGAAAGTGAATTATGAGGTTGAAAATACGCGTGTTGAACAGATTTTAAATTATGACAGACTTGTTATGGAAATTTGGACCGACGGTTCAGTCGCGCCGAAAGATGCACTTATAGAATCTGCAAAAATTTTAAAAAACAGCTTAAATATATTTACCGGGGTACTACCAGAAGAAACACTTGTCGAAGAAGAAACGATGGAAAAAGAAGATGATAAGTTTGCGGATATTCTGGAACAGTCGCTGGGAATTATGGATCTTTCTACAAGATCTTCAAATAGTTTGAAAAATGCTGGAATTGAGACTTTGAAGGAACTTGTTGCAGTTAAAGAAGAAGATATGATGAATTTCGATAATTTTGGCAAACGTTCACTTGAAGAAATTAAAGGGAAGCTTGCTGAACTCGGATTGTCGCTCGGAATGGATATTAAAAAAGGAGCGGTAAAATGATAAAGAATTATAACGGGAGCAAACTCGGTGTTACAAGTTCACATAAAAAAGCCATGCTTCGTAATTTGGCATCCGAACTGTTTCTCCATGAAAAAATAACGACCACTTTGCCAAAAGCCAAAGAGCTTGTAAGCTATTCTGAAAAGCTTGTTACAAAAGCAAAACCAGGAGACTTGAACGCTAAAAAGGCCATTCACGGCGAAATTAACAATAAAGAAGTCGTAAAAAAAGTTTTTGAAGTTTTGGTGCCGAGATATAAAGAAAGAAAAGGTGGATATACACAGATTCTTAAAGTCAGTCACCGGCGAGGCGACAATGCCGAAATGGCTATAGTCAGATTGGTAATATGAAGCAGTTTAAAAGTTGAGAGTGAGCGGTCGGAATAAATGACAAAATGATTTTTATTCTCATATGCTGTTAGTTTCATCTTTTGCTTTTATTAAAGTTTAAGGATAAAAATAAAATGTTTAATTATCTTTTCAGCTTGTTTTCAAATGATATGGGTATAGATTTGGGAACGGCTTCTATTTTAGTTTATTTGAAAGGGCATGAGATAGTTCTCAGAGAACCTTCCGTTGTCGCTATGGAAAGAGATACGAAGAAGGTTCTTGCCATAGGCGCCGAAGCAAAAAGAATGCTTGGTAAAACTCCGGCAAATATCATAGCTGTAAGACCTTTGCGTAACGGCGTTATTGCAGATTTTGAAGCTACGGAAAGAATGATTAGGTATTTTATTAAAAAAGTACACAGCAGAAGAAGTCTTCTTCATCCAAGGGTAGTTATAGGTGTTCCTTCTGGAATAACCGAAGTCGAAAGACGCGCTGTGAGAGAGTCCGCCGAGCAGGCCGGGGCAAGAGAAGTTTATCTTATTGATGAACCTATGGCAGCTGCAATAGGAGCTGGAATTCCTATACAGGAGCCAGAAGGAAGTATGATTGTAGATATTGGTGGTGGCACAACTGAAGTGGCCGTCATATCGCTGGGCGGAATGGTTGTGGCCAAATCACTGGGCATTGCAGGTGATGAAATGGACGAAGCTATCGTACAGTATTTCAGAAAAAAATATAATCTCATTATTGGCGATAACACAGCGGAAGAGGTTAAAATGAAGATAGGTTCGGTTTATCCTCTTGAAAAAGAAATGACAATAGATGTTAAAGGCAGAGATCAGGTTACAGGACTTCCAAAAACCGTTAAAATTACTTCAGAAGAAGTAAGAACTGCTTTGTTAGATCCGGTAAAAGCCATTGTCGAAGTCATAAAAAATACTCTTGAGGAAACTCCTGCAGAGCTTGCTGCTGATTTGGTTGACAGAGGAATAATAATGAGCGGCGGCGGTTCTCTGGTTAAAGGTTTGCCGGAACTTCTTGCTCAGGAAACAGAGCTTCCCGTAAATCTTGCAGACGACCCTATAACCTGCGTAGCAAGAGGTACTGGAATTTATCTTGAAGAGTTGGACAATCTCAAAAGTTTTAAAAAAGATAGATTTTAAAGTCTACAGGAAGCAGAGTAAAGCCAAAAAGCCGGGCAATGTTCAGTAGCATATATTCTGCGAAGAGCTGTTGCCCATAAAGACTTTATCCTGGCACTGTGACAAAAAACTGTTGATGCCAAACTTATATTTTCAGTGTGTTGATGATAGCACCAGCGTACGGTAAGCCAAAAAATAAAGTATGTAATGACATGCAAGAATGAAGCTTGGCAACGGTACTGTTTCGTAAGTCGTGATATTGGCAGCATCTCGCTTGAGAAGGCAGTTCTTTCCATTGGCTAAGCCTCTAAACTTCCCAGCTTCTAAGCTTCTGAACAGTGCCAATTTTTTTGCCGTCACAACAAAAAAATGCAAAATAATCAAAATTCAAAATATGCGAATATCATTTTAATAATATTTCTTTTAATAGGATTTCTTTTTGTTGCCGCAAACCTCACTCCTCCCGTAAAATTAATTAAAAAATTTATTTATTATGTCGTTTACCCAAATATTAGCACTGCAAATCAAATATTCCAATCCGTAGGAAATCTTGCCGACAATATTAAATCCATAGTTTATGTCAGGCAAGAAAACTTCTTGTATAAACAAAAAAACCAAGAACTACTCGATCAGCTCCGCAACTATGAAACCATGTCCACTCAATACGAAAAACTCAGCTATCTTCTTAATATTCCAAAAATAGCAAAAAGAAAAACAGTTTTTGCCAGAGTTTCGGTCAGATGGCCGGGCGAATGGTATCAATGGTTTATTATCGATAAAGGTTCAGATTCTGGTTTGTACAATGAACTCCCGGTTGCGTTTCCAGGAACTGACGGCATTTTGTATGCAGTAGGCCGTATAGTCGAAACGTATAAAAGCTCTTCAAAAGTCGCGCTGATAACGAATGCCTTGTCCGCAATTCCGGTACAGTTTAAAGATAAAAAAATCAATTGTCTTGCGGAAGGTTTTAATACGGGGGAGATTAAAGTTACTTATATTCCTGTTCAATCCGACATTAAACCAGGCGATATTATTGTCGCCAGTCCTTTGAGTTCAGTTTTTCCAGAAGGAATGCCGGTGGGCATAATAACAAACGTTTCCCGGGAACCTTCTCTTGATTTTAAAACCGCTTCGGCAAGTATTTTATTTGATTCCGATAACCTTTATGAAGCGGTTATCTTGGTGCCGCAAGAGGAGGAAGAGCAGAAATGATAAGAATTGTTTATTATATTGTTTTTTACATGTTATGCTGTCTGCTCCAATTTTTTTTTGGACAATATTTGCATGTCCGCGGAGTATTTCCAAACTTTATTTTGATAGCGGTGACATATCTTGGTCTTTCAAGAGGAAAGTTAAACGGAGAAGTGATGGGATTTTTTTTAGGACTTACATGGGACATTTTTTCTACCGATGTATTTGGCGTCAGGGTAATAATTTTTACCATAATCGGATATCTATCAGGAAGCATGAATAAGGATTTTGATAAAGATAATGTCTTTACACAGATAGTTGCGGTATTTTTGGCAAATATAGCCTATTGGATAGGGTTCAGTCTTATTTATTATATTATTCCAGAAGAAGGATCGGGAAGCTATAAACCTTTTGTAATTACCGCTCAGGGTTCACTTAAAATCGCTTTAACTGTAATAATCGCACCTTTGATTTTTTATATTTTAAATGTGGCGGAAAGATTTGGAAGAAGGCATATAAATGGTATGGCAAAGAGAAGATAAATTTTCTTATGAGATGTTTCTTGAGAAACACAAGATAATTCTTGTGTTTCTCATATTTATGTTCGTTTTGCTTTCTTTAAGGCTGCTTTATCTTCAAATAGTTAAAGGCACAAATTACAGGAACATTTCAGAACAGCAGAGAATGCATAACACGCATGAACGCGCTCCGCGCGGAGTTATTTATTTCGATAATGGAAAAAGCATAATTGCGGGGAATGATTTTACTTATGTAGCTTTATTTTATCCTTTTGAACAACAAAAAATGCCTTCGGAAGAAACGATTGAAGAACTTAACAAAATACTTAAAAGAGACATAAAACCCACAGTTGACAAAGGCTGGCGTTATGGCAGGGTCATAAAACTTGCCGACAATTTAACTATTGAAGAAATGTTCAAAATTCAGGAAAAGAAACTTGCTCTCAGCGGCATATCTGTCGTTAAAGAACCGAAAAGAATTTATTTTTTGGCTGAAGCGAACAGCCATATAACCGGCTATACTGGCGAAATAAGAGCGGATGAAATCGAGGAACTTTCAAAAGACGGGTATAAAATGGGCGATTATATAGGAAGAGGTGGGATAGAACAGGCATACGACAGAGATTTGCAGGGAACGGACGGCGGCTGGCAGTTTGAAGTTAATGCTAAAGGACATCAGACCAAAGCGTTCCGTTACATTGCGCCAAAAATAGGAGCAAATGTTTACACTACAATAAACATGGAACTTCAGTCCGCCGCATATGAAGCTTTAAGAAACAGTACAAGCGGTCGTGGAGCAGCCGTTGCAATCGATGTCAAAACAGGCGCAGTAAAACTTTTGGTGTCGTCTCCAGGTTTTGATACAAATAAGGTAAACAGCAAAGATTTTAATAATTTTTTGAACGATAAAAATCTTCCGCTTTTTAACAGGGCACTACAGGCTTTGTATCCTCCCGGTTCAATATTTAAAATTATAACTTTTGCCGCGGCAGCTGACCTTTTGGATATAGACCCTAAAGAAACAGAATATTGTACTGGAAGTTTTGAGCTCGGCGACAGATGGTATAACTGTTGGCTTAAAACAGGGCATGGAAAAGTAAATATGATTTCAGCAATGGCTCAGTCTTGCAATGTTTATTTTTATCATCTCGGGTTAAAGCTTGGCGTAAAAAATCTTGAAAAATATGCTAAAAAGTTTTATCTTGGAGAAAAAACCGGCGTTGACCTGCCTAACGAAAAGAAAGGTTTTGTGCCTAATCCCGAATGGAAAAAACTTAAAATGAAAATGTCATGGCTGCAAGGCGATACTGTTATTCTTGCCATAGGGCAGGGTGCTCTTTGGGTTACTCCTTTACAAATGGCGGATATGATTGCGGCAGTCGCAAACAATGGAATATACTATAAACCGTTTATCGTAGATAAAATTGTCGATATAAATGGGCAGCAGCTCTATAAACATATTATAAAAATAAATGAACCCATAGAACTTGAAGAAGAAACTTGGCAGCTCCTTCATGAATCGCTTATTGAAACCGTTGAGAAAGGCAGTGGAAAAAGAAGCAAACTTGACGGAATTAAAGTTGCAGGAAAAACCGGTACAGCCCAAAATCCGCAGGGAGAAGATCATGCTTGGTTTGTCACTTATGCACCTGCAGACAATCCTGAAATAGCGATTGCGATTATAGTTGAAAACGGCGGTGGCGGCGGGCTTAATGCCGTACCAGCAGCAAGAAAAATATATGAAAAGTATTTTAATATTGAGCCAGCAGATAATGGGAGACAAAATGAAAGATAAGGAAAAAGGCATACTGCAAAGGCTTGTTTCGGGAGTGGACAGGCTGCTCATATTTGTCGTTGTGCTTATTATAACCGTGGGTATTTTTGCAATATATTCGGCTACCACAAATTCTGGAACTTCTTCAAAATATCTTTCTATACAATTTTTGGCTTTAGGCATAGGCATTATAGGAATGCTGGTTCTTACAGTTTTTAATTATCAGTATTATAAACAATTTGATAAAACGGTATATATTCTTTCGATTTTGCTTTTAATTTCTGTTTTGATTTTTGGTTCGGAAATAAGAGGCACAAAAGGCTGGTTTAAATTTGGGTTTGCATCTTTTCAGCCAGTTGAAATCGCCAAACTTATGTTTATCCTGACGCTTTCTTCATTTTTGGACAGAAGATGGAAAGATGCAAAAAAGCCGCTTATTTTTATAGGCGCTTTTTTGATTTTAATGGGACATCTGTCACTGATAATGATGCAGCCAGATTTTTCTTCCACATTGTCCTACCTTCCCGTGACGCTTGTGCTTCTATATCTTATAGGTATTGAACCTTTCTATCTTTTATGTATAATAATTTTTGGTGCGCTTGCCATAGGAATTCCTTTGGTAAATACATTTTTGAAGCTTCAGCCGGTTTTGGAGCAAAATGCTTCTTTCGGTGGAAACTTTTTAAGCTTGATTTATGAAGGACATACCGGAATATACTTGGTGGTCGCTGCGGTATCTCTTACATTTTTTGCCTGGTGGCTTATGTGGAAATTAAGGATGAGAGTGTCGATTTTATATCCGGTTTTGATAACATGTTCGATAACATTTGGTTCTCTGGCTTCTATTCCTGTCGAAAAATCGCTTAAAGAATATCAGCGCAAAAGACTCGTAGTATTTTTAAATCCGTCAGCCGATCCTCGCGGTGCTGGATACAATATAATACAATCTAAAATTGCCATAGGTTCTGGAAAACTTTTAGGTAAAGGTTTTATAAAAGGCACACAGACGCAGCTGGGCTTCTTACCGGAACAGCATACAGATTTTATCTTTTCAGTGATAGGAGAAGAAGGCGGCTGGGTTATATCGCAGCTTACGATTTTATTTTATCTATTTTTTATATGGCGCGCTCTGGTCATTTCGGTTGAAGCACGCGACAGATACGGTTCACTTGTATCTGCCGGTCTTGCCACAATGTTTGCTTTTTACGCGATAATAAATATAGGTATGGTTATGGGGATAATGCCCGCAACAGGTGTTCCGCTGGTTTTAATGTCTTACGGAGGTTCTTCAATGGTATCATCGCTGCTGGGTGTAGGAATCCTCCAGTCAATCCATATGAGAAGGCATACATATTATTAATAAGCGGCGGTACATGCCGCGATTAAAAGGAAAAAAATAAAACAAATCCTGTTTGTAATTGTGCAGCTGCCTTTATGTAATATGAAAAACATTTAAAATGGAGCTGGAAATGCCAAAGGTAGATTATATAGTTCCTGAATTTAATAAATTAAAATTTAAGGAACTTTTTAAAAACTTGGATTTTAAAGAAGA
>JAITIP010000017.1 GCA_031279415.1 Candidatus Endomicrobium procryptotermitis
CAAGCGGAGGCAGAAACGTAGAATGCAGTATTTCAAGTGTTCCTACAACTATCCCCCTGAGCCATCCATCTTTAAGCCCCAGCCTATCTGCAATCCGCGAAGCCCACGCAAGCTCAAGCCCAGATTGGGTGTTGCTTTGTCCAAACGCGATCTGCATTGATTTGGCGGCAAAATTTTTTCTATTATATTTTTCTAAGCCTCTTATATCACGCGGATTATAGAAGAATACTTTTGTTTCTCTTATTATCTTCCCGTCGATTCCTATAAGTTCGACAGAACATACTCCCCTGCCGTCTTTTTCAAAATATTTTTTGAACACTACCGTATTATTTGAAGGCAGTTTTACCCTGATATCTTTATTTATATCCAGTTCTATGGTTTTGTATGCGGCTTCCATTACTTCTTTTCTTGCTTTTTTCCATTCGGCCTTTTTCAGTTCCATCGCCGCTGCGGCCTCAGCCGCCGCCTCTTTGGCATTTTGCTCTTCATTGGAAGCAGACAGCCTCTCCAAATAATCAAGATAATCTTCTATTGTAGCTTGGAGGGTTTTACCTTCTTCGGTTATTCCTATATAAACTTCTTCTCCCAAGAAACCTTCCCTCTTTTCCACTTGCACAAATCTTATATTGTCATCATCTTCATTTTCATCCGCCCGCCCGCTTGAGGTCTTTTCTTCATTAAACAAACTGAGCTGCCGCCAACTTTCTAGTGCAAGCTTTGCCTGCGGATTCTTAACATTGTGGTAAGCATGGCTGAAAATGTTATATACGATTGCCGCTGATATGGCCCACACCACAGGCATGGCAAACATTAACGAAACAGCAGCTCCGACCGCCGCTATTGCCCAAGTGCCAAAGAATATCCTTCTTGCACCGCTCATTCTCGCACGGTAGGCATCGTCCGCTGTTACCGTAACATTTCCGTTTTTGTCCGTGTAATGTTTCAATACAAATACAAGCGGAGGCAGAAACGTAGGATACAGTATTTCAATTGTTTCTACAACTATCCCCCTGAGCCATCCATCTTTAAGCCCCAGCTTGTCCAGAATCCGCGAAGCCCACGCAAGTTCAAGCTTTGCGCTGTCTTGCGGATCCGTAGTATTATTGGTATTTTCATAATCTATTTCATAGTTTTTTACAAAATCATCAACCTCAAACAAAACGTTCCTGTTTATGTACTTGTTGTAACTGAAATATCTTAAAGGGCTTTCCTCATAGTTACCAATTTCAATATTTTCATTCACAACGCCTATAGATATATAATGCAAAACATGTTCTACCCTGGCTTGCCAATTTATTCTTTCTTTTTCTTCAGTAGGATTCGTGGGATCAGCTGACATAAATTTTGTAAACGCTTTAACTCTGCGTTCTGCCGGCAACAGCAAACTGTTATCTTCGAAAGATTTATTTAAAGCGATTATTACCCATTTCAAAGCATCCATTCTCTGGGTATCATTCAAAAATAAAACTTTTTTAAAATCATACATTGGATAGCCGTTCTCCATGGGAGATTCCTTTTTGCTTTCCTCTCTGTGTGCCTGCACATTGCTGTCAAAGATTATCTTTAACAAATAATCAAACTCTATGGATTCTCCGTTTGTAAATGTGACTTTTCCTTTCTCTATTTTAACCTTGTTAAAGTCTTGCAAGTAATTTGTCAGTTTGCCGTACTCGGGCGAGTTTTCAGCAAGTATCTTTTCAATAAACTTTGTATCTTCTCCATCTTTTAATTGCTGCTTATATGCCTCTAATAACTCCTTATAACCGTTAAACCGTATGTCTTCATCTGGATACATATTCCATATCATTTCCGCTTCTTCTTTTAGAAAACGGTTTATGCCGCTTAATAATGTTACACGGACATCGAATGTCTGTAAAAAGTTAATTATGGAGTCTTTATTCCAAATTTTCAGGGTTCTCTTCTCGATAAAAATAATAATAAAATCAACAAGTAACAAAAACAAACTTTTCTGGTATGGATGGGTGAACAAATTCATTATGTTCATTATGGATTGCGCTTCCGCTTCAGGATGTTTCAAATTATGTCTCGCATGCGCATCGACAACCTTTGTGGAAACAGGCTCTAGGCTGCTCTCCGGAGGCTCTATAGGCTTTAACAGCTGTTCGGTAACTAAATAATACTCTCCGTTCTCCTCTTTTATGTCAAATTTTTCGTCTGCAAGATTTTCAAACCCGTTTGAAATATTTGCTATTTGAAATTTTCCGTTCTCTTTCGTTACAAAAATAATCGGGATTTTTTCATCTTCGAAGCCTGAAAAAAATACTTTGTCGCCTTCGTTAATCTTAGGCAGTTTGTAAACTTTATCTGACTTAGGAATTTCATTAAAATACCGCCATTTGGCATCTTTGTCTATTTCGGATAATATGAAGTCTATTATACGGTGTTCGCTTTTGTTTAAGTCAATAGTAATAACGGTAATATTGGAAATAAACACATTATTGCCGTCGACTTTTGCTCTTGTAAATTTTGAATTAAACGCTTCTTCAGACTGAAGCGCTCCGCCGCCTGCTCCGTAGAGCTGCATCCCCGTAATTCTCGAAGACATTTCAAGGCTTAACGCCTTATCGGAATTATCCTCATTTATTATTGAAATAGTATCCATGCCGTCGTAATATATCCATATCTTCTTAGAAGTATCGGCATTGTTTCCGTGGACAAATGCATTCTTCAGCATTTCCCTAAATACAAGAACTTTAGACTTAAGATCTCCAACTTCAAAATTATTGAGACTATACTCAAACAACTTCTTTATAATCGAATCAGCCAAGCTGTCTTGTATTTGCACGAGCAGTTCTCTGTCGCGTTCGTTTTCTATAGTTCCGATTCCGTCAAATTCGTTGTCATTGTACTTTATAGATATCAATGTCGTGAGTGCAAGTCCCACTTTCATTTTTTTTATTGTTTCATTAACGAAAAGCCGCGCATCAAGAGTTTTTTTAGCGAAAAGGTCTGTAGTATTTAAGACAAAAACTTGATCCGGACCAAGTTTTTGTATCAATGAGTTTTCTATATCGTCGCCGGTTTCTATTTCTAACCTGCCGGTTTTGCCGGCTGTAAGATTGTATACTGCATGGGTTGTTATGTTAAATGCAAACGTTAAAATCGGGGCAAAAAGAATTGCAAAGGGGATTGCTATGGGGGCCGTAAATAAAACTGTGGGAAGCGCTATGCCTAACGAGAAACCTGCAAGCGACAGCGTTTTTATAAAAATATTTCCTTTTACTCTCAATTTGTACGCTTGCGTTTGTTTATCTTGTTCAGACGGGCCGTCGCGACCGTAATGTTTTGAAACAAAGCCAGGCAGTAAAGATGGAATAAATTCTTTTATGTCAGTATAAAAGGCTCTTTTTGCGTCCATATATCCTTTTTCATCGGACTCTTTCGTTGTTACCGTAACATTTCCGTTTTTGTCCGTGTAATGTTTCAATACAAATACAAGCGGAGGCAGAAACGTAGAATGCAGTATTTCAAGTGTTCCTACAACTATCCCCCTGAGCCATCCGTCTTTAATCCCAAGCTTGTCCACAATCCGCGAAGCCCACGCAAGTTCAAGCTTTGCGCTGTCTTGCGGATCCGTAGTATTATTGGTATTTTCATAATCTATTTCATAGTTTTTTACAAAATCTGTTACCGGCCTTATTTGCAGTATGTGTATGTTTCCTGCTTCGTCTATCGACCACTCTATATCCGCAGGATAACCCAGTTCATTCTCCAATTCAGCGCGTATATTGTTCAACAACAGCACTTCTTCTTCTGTTAATACCCTTGCTCCTCTCTCTGCCTTATTTAACTCTACTTCTTTTGTTCCGCCTCTTTCATCAACCGTTATCTTTCCGCTTCGACCCTGCGACTTGACATACGTTATCTCCCCGTTTGTCACCTGCACCTTGTCTGCGGAAAACCTGCCTGACACTATCCCTTCTCCAAGTCCAAATACCGCTCCTATCATACCGTTTATTATTACTCCGGATTTTTCTACTTTCTCAACCATCTCCTGCACCAGTACAGCAGGCATCACAGTTAATCCGTTGTCTATCATATAGTCTATGCTGCGTTCGCTAAAAAACGATTCCCATACTTTTAATATATGTTCCACTGCTTGTTCTCTATTTACATTCAGGCAGCTTTCCCCCATTCCCGCAAACGCATTGTCTTTGCTGTCTTCCCCCACACCGCTTGAACGCACAGCATATCTTATTTTGTCGTTTTTTAAGCCCAGCGCCTTTATTATTTCTTCCTTTACCTTAAAATTATCAGTTTCTCTTATTAATTTCTGTATCCTGCTTCCTATTTCTGCTGCCTCTTTTTTATTCTTATTCTCCTTTGCCTGTTCCAACTCTCTCAATAAATTTGAGAATTCGCTTCCTTCCATGTATCGTTCAAATATGTTTTTTCCTACAGCCATCCCTCCAGGTGCAAATATCTTCAGTCCCGTTTTTTTAGGCAATCTCGCGATTATATTGTGCAAAAATCCAGATTTCACACTCTTTGAACCATATACGGACACGTCATTTAAGTTCAGGCTTTCCGATTCCACTATTTCTGCTTTTGATTCCCCTTCTTCCCGCTTTATTTTATCCGACAGCTCTTTGACCGCGGTTTCTATCTCTTTATTGCCGTAATAGTTTTTCCAATACTCAGCTTCTTCAATTAACTGTAAACCAAGCTCTGTTTGCAGGACGTTTAACCTGCTCTTTTCTGCCAAACCTCTTATTTCAATCAACCTTTCCTGGACAAATTTTATTACCTCTTGCTCCGCCTGTTTCAATATTTCTTCCACTATAGCACTGTCTATTACAGCTTTCTCAAGCTCAGCGGCCAAATCTTTTGCCAATGTGTATTTCTTCAATGCATTGAGTTCGGCTTCTATCAACCTTATTTTCGCATCTATATATTTATTGTTTATTATTGCCGTTGTCTCCGGTCTCTTGCCTATCAGTATTTCGCCGGTCGTGCCGTTTATTTCTATTGCCGCGCCTTCCTGTATTACTAATATGCCTTCCGCTGCTTCCAACACATAATATCCGTTGCTTTCCTTTGCCATATTATTTGTAATTTTTATATAACTCAACGACAGTCTTCCGTTTTCCCATCTTCCGAATTTTAGTATTCCAGTTTTATTCTTTTTTTCTCTGTAACTTATCGCGGAATGCATTACTTCACTTCCGCGCATTACTATCACACCTTCGCCAAGCCCCGCCTTTTCAATATCTCCGGGAGAAAGCTCTTCCCTTATCAGTATTTTGCCTTCCGAATTATTTTCAATATCATATGTCGCTGTCCCTTTTACCCAGTCACCATCTCCTTTTGCAAATACCGTCCCTTTCAGTATCAGCCCTTTTTCTGGTACTATATCCGCGTTTTGATTCATCTCACCTATTATTCTTTCCAATTCTTTATCTAACTTGCCGTCCGTTGACTTCTCTTGCGCTATTTTATATCCCTCTGCTTCCAATAATTCTTTTAATTGTGCATATTCTATTTCGCTTCTCTTTCCATCTATATCCACTATCTCCGCATACGCGGCTTCTATTGCACTCTCCCATCTTTTAGTTATTGCTTTTACCGCCAGCTTCCTGCCATCTTTTAATTTTAACCAGCCGCTTTTTATTTCCGTATTTCTTATTATCGCTTCTACTCTGAAAAACAAATCTTCGTAAGGAAGATTGTCTATGGCATATCCCTGCAACAGCAAGTCTCTTGCTGTATCTTTTTGCATGCGTTCAAATTCCGCAAACGCTTTTGTAAATTTTTCGTACGGATTATATTCTTTGTTCAGCTTTGCCGTTTTTGCTTCATAATCCACAGTTGCCCGCCCTTCGGCAGCATAACGTTCTATTTCCTCAGGGAACCACCTGCTTTCGGGTATGCCTAACGCATCATAAATAGGTTTAAAAACATCACGGGCGGTCTTAATTTTGTTTAATATGGATCTGCACTCTTTGTTTATTAATTGCACAAAATCCTGTAAAACTTTAACTTTCAGCTTCTTGCTGTCATTGCGAAAATCCGAAGTCTCTATTTTCGCTGCTTCTTTGTTTACTTTCTCACCGTATCCTTCTTGGAATCTGAAAACGCCGTGACGTTCTCCCGTTTCAGTCATAAATCCCACTAAAAGAAAGAATTTTTCCGCATATTCGCTTAACATGTTTTGCATATCCATCGCACTGTATCTTACCTGAATACCACCTGATATCTTATAGTCTGATATGCCAAATCCATTATTCTTTAATACTGCGGCAAATCCAAATATTCTGCCTACTCTGCTCCTTGCTATGTTGTTGTCATTGAATGCCCTTAAGAGAGCGGGATCATAAAAACTTGCTATTATCCCGTCAGATGCAGAATCTAAATTTATTATAATCTCCGCGCTATGAAACCTTCCAAGCTTAACACTACAAATTATTATATTATCACAGACATAAAACTCATCGAATGTATAATAAAATTCAGAACTCATATTTAGAGAGCCTATATTTATTACATTGGAGATGAAATTTTTTACTTGAGAACTTATTTCTCCTTCGGAGTAATTGTTCACAATTATTTTTCTTTCCTCTCTATCTTTAGAAACCATATATTTATAATCAGGATCTATTTTTCCTTCTTTCCGCAAAGACATAAGCTTTTGCAGCCCCAGCTGATGCACTGCGTTTATTAACGTGTGTATCTCGTTTATTTGTTCTAAATTCTCTTCACTCCACTCATTATTGATGTTTATATGTTTATTGACGTCTTTGTTTTCAGCCCAGTCTTTTTCTATGTTTGCATAAGCCGATTTTGCTCTGGACGCGGTGTCGGAATCTATTAACGCCAACGCTTCTATCATATCTGCGAGATATTTTAAAGCGTTATCCATATCGGACGCGCTGAGCGCGGACATAGCGGCTCTATTTGCAGCCATTAACGATTTATATCCGTTAAACTTCTTTGCTTTTTCTTTTTTATTTTCTAAATTACTCTCCTGCGTTAATTTAACGACATCAATTTTCCTGCCAGCGTTATCGGTAAATGTATTCACCTCACCTATTCTTTCATTGTCTTCTTCCTTGTTATATGTTTCGAGTTCAAGCTTTGCCTGCGGATTCTTAACATTGTGGTAAGCATGGCTGAAAATGTTATATACGAT